>NZ_JBZRPK010000563.1:0-7526 GCF_058382125.1 Haloferax sp. s1 | reverse complement strand
ATGCTTGCCGTGGCTGGAGAACCCGAACACGAAGAGGTTTGCAACCTCGGCGGGTGTCATCATCTCCTTGGTGCGGGCCTGTCCGAGCATTACGTCCTCGACGACCTCCCGTTTGGAGATACCTCGCTCCTCGGCCGTGTCTTCGATTTGATTTACCATCAACGGGGTGAGGACGTACCCGACGCTGACTGAAAAGCCTCGAAGCGTCCCCTCGCCCTCGGCAGCGATGGCTCGGGTGAGTCCCTCGAGACCGTGCTTCGCAGTGATGTACGCGGGCTTGTCTTGGGTCGCGTAGTGACCGTGCACCGAAGACATGTTGCCGATGGCACCGGCACCGTCGTCCGTCTCACGGATGTGCGGCATCGCGTGCTTCGCTGTTAGAAACGGTGCGCGCAACATAACGTCCAGAAGGAGGTCGTACTTCTCCATGGGGAACTCCGGAATCGACGCGATGTGTTGCATTCCGGCGATGTTTGCGACGTATCTGAGCTCTCCGTGCTCGGCCGCAGCCTCGACCATCGTCTCGACGTCAGCGTCGTCAGTGAGGTCGGTGGTCACTGGATGGACCGTGCCTGACGCGTCGACGTCAGCAGCGATATCGATTGTCTCTTCGAGACCCTCCTCGTCGATGTCGGCACCGATAACCGAGATTCCATTCGCGGCCAAGGCAACCGCAGTCGCCTGACCAATACCCGATGCAGCCCCCGTCACGACGGCCGTGGTTTCGGGACCGAAGTGTGGGTCGTCGAGAACAAGCAGGTCGTCGGCGGTTAGTTCTGGCTCGGTGAGATCGAACGCTTCGGAAGACATACGTGTGCAGACCCAACGTAGCCAGAGCGTATAGTGGTATATCGGGTGTGTAACGCAGGGACACAACGACGTCAGTCAACTCGTTGTAGCCAATCTTGTTCGCGTTTGAACACCCCCCTACGCGAGAAGTTCGCTTCCGAGCACGATTACGCCGACAATCGCGAAAACCACCCCGAGCGCCGGTTCCATAAGCTCACTCGGAACGTACTTCCCGACCCGTGTACCGATGGTGCCACCAATAAGGACACCAGGAATCGACCAGGCGACAACATACCACACCGGAGTAGCAGCGAGTGCGTGGACGGCCGCACCAGCGATTGCGGCGATTGCAAGCACAAATACACTCGTCGCAACTGCAACCCGAGGCGGTAGCCGACATCGGACGATTAACTGTGTGGTCGTCACTTCGGGGAGTCCGGCACTGATGAGGCCCGTGATGAACCCACCGGCGGTGGCGAGGCCGACCCCGGGTGGTCGCCAGCAGGTATCGTACGTGAACGTCTCACCGTCGGTCGTCTCGATAACAGTTTCTCCACGGCCGGAGTTCTTTTCTTCGAGAAATGCGCCTTCGCACTCGCCCGGAACGCATTCTTCCGGTGGGTCGTAATACACGAGGAAACCACCTAATACGAGCAGTCCGATTCCGAATACGACCGTGAGCAGCGTCGTGGGAACGAAGTGAGCGGCGAGCGCCCCGCTCACGACCGCGGGCACTGCACCGAGGAGTAGCCACTTCGCAGTGGCGTAGTCGACAACCCGTTGGCGCACGTAATTTAATAGGCCGTTCCCCATTCCGAACACTTCGGTCAACAGTCCAGCCCCAATCGCTTGCGAGGGTGAGAGGCCGACGACCAGCATGAAAAACGGGCTAAAGAATAGCGCCCCCGAGACACCCGATGAAAGTGCAACCATCGAAAAGATGATTGACGCTGGGAATACCCACCAGTGCGCGAGGAACTGCTTCGTTGGGAAGTCAGCTAGTGTGGGAAAGGTCTGTAGCACAATGTCGATGGCTTCGAGCCCGGCCGACCCGTTCAAAAACGATACGGCGAATAGCCCGAAAACACCGACGAATCCACTAAGTACGACGGTTTGGTTTTTGGTCATCGTTCTGTATCTCTCTGTCTACGGGTGCGTTGAGTACTATTGTCGCAGTTCAAAATGGCCGATGAGAATCCACCGTCACGAATCATAATTTTCGTTGTAGTCGTCATTGTTCACCAGATACTACTCGAAGAGTTCTGAGATGGCTTCCTCGTCGGGGACCCACCCGACGAACTCACCACCCTCGAACGGAAGGTCGACAGCGGCAATGTAGTTACACAGTCCGACATAGAAGTCCACGAGAAGACCGAGTGCAACGATCTCCGCCGGTGAGTAGTGTCGAGTGAGCGCAGTATGAATCTGATCAGTCACAGTACCTGACTCGACGGCACGGGCGTATTGGAGCAAGACGAATTCAGCGTCGTCGAATGTGGATAAATCGCCGCCACCGATTGCTTGCATCTCCTCAATCGTGACACCCTTGCCACGAGCGATGTCGACGTGCTGGTGCCACTCGTAGCGAGCGCCACGAGCTTTCGCAACGGTGAGGATAACGAGTTCTTTGCGCCTGTCTCCGAGTTGGTCGTACAGCGTGTTCAGATACTCCAGCGTGGCTTCGAGAACTTCCGGATTGTGCGCCCACGCACGGAAGATGTGGCGGTCGCCGAGGTAGTCGTCACTGAACAGGTGGTGATACTCCTCTGGGATGTCGTCTAATTCGAGTAGCGGAAGTCGTGTCATGTGTCTTGGAATTGTTGTAGTAAGTCCGTGTCTGATTTCGGAACACAGTGGTACCTATCGACACTCTCCTTACGCGAGGATTCCGGCCCCGAGGAACGCGCCGAGGACGACGCCGTAGACGACGTGGACCGTCCCGAACATCGTCATCATGTCGCGGTCGGGTTCCGCCCCGATGACCATCCGCATCCAGAATACCATTCCCCCGACCATGAGGAGGATTCCGTAAGCGAGGCCGAGTCCGACGGCAACGATGGTGGAGCTGAGAGCGAGGCCGACCAACGGAACACCGACAGCAAAGACGGCACCAGCGACGATGCCGTAGGCTATGTGTAACACCATTCCGGGCATCGCGTAATCCTCAGGCTCACCTCCCGCGACCTTCGAAACGAGCCGCGCCGTTGGTGGAGGCCCACCATCGCCCAGTATCATCATCACGATAGTCATAACAATCGTTGCAACAACGCCCCCTGCCAGACCAGCAATCACGGATGCCATAATCTCATTTTATCAGATTCGGGATAGCTATTAAACCGCGACGCGGTCGTTGACTGTAGACGCACACTTGCGTAAGAATATCAACCCCGGCAGGATAAACTGGCAGTCATACGGCTCGAGATACCGAGCAAAGCTGTTCTCCTAACCGAGCGAACGCTACTGAGCCAGTACTGCCTGCTGTAGACTCTTCTTGGCTGGTATCCGATTTTCAAGCACGCGATTCGACCGCTGAAAATCCATAATTGTGGATGAGAAACACAATTCTAGTGAGGACGAACGTGCCCACCTAATCTGGAATCATGGACGTAGTTGGTGTGTGTTTGAGAAAATTGATTCATTTTCAGATGAATTTTCGGCCGGCGGAGCCACACCAACCGAACTCCCCCTAACGCAAGGATTTCAGCTAAATATCAATAGACATTGATAGAAAATGCAGTTCCCACGAGATCGTATTTCTCAGTGAACTAATCGGGAGATACAACCATTTGGGTTGGTACCGTTTCACCCAATTGACCCGACATCGAAGGCCGATTCTACTCAATAGATATTGTGGTAACAAAACAAAACTAGTTGGCATTTGTTTTGACAACGGTCTCGCCAACCACTATCTGCATCCTGATGCGGCACGACCGTCGTCCAGAAGGCGAACCAACGGATGGCCAAGCAGAGTGGCATAAGATACTTCATGCAGTCCGGCGAATGTATATGCATATCATCGGTTTAATGCATTACTGTACTATGTGTCTTACATCAACCCGAACACAGAATAACGTTGTTGAGTCGTCCGTTTCGGGGTGTAGCCCAGTCACCTGTCGTTAGGAGTGCCCCGGGGTGTGGCATCGGTTACGAGCTTTCTTTAATACAGTTGGTGCACTATGCTTACAAGGGTACTGGTGTAACGGTTTATTACCAGTCGGAAACTACCTTTCCCGAGCGTAAGGTACTGCTATCAATTGATTATCTGTACCTCTGCGGTCGTTGCGTCGTGGGTGCGGAACGCTACGCAGTATCGGTACTGCGTCGTGGTCGGTTTATTCGGGAGACTTCGAATTCGTTGTCATCCTTCTCCCACTCGAACGTGATTTCGTTGCCGACCCACGTGAATTCATCCGGACTGTACTCCATCCTCACTCCACCGTCGATTTCTATCTCTATCTCGTCGTCCTTTTCCCACTCGAAGTCCACCGAGACGCCCTCGTACTCGAGTTTCGCGTCTTCGACTTCTACGTCGGTGTCAGCAGCGTCGTCGGGCGTTTCGAACTCGATGTCGTTGCCTCCGTTGTACTCGAAATCGAACGCATCGGTTTCGGTGACTACCGTCACCTCGACCGACTCCGACTCGGCTTCGAAATCAATATTCGGTTCACCGACAGTCGTGAATTCGACACCATCCGGTCCCGCCTCGAACTCGACGTTCCGGTACTCGAACTCGACGCTCCCGTCCGCATCGAGTTCATAGCTGAGTTCGTCCCTTCCCGGGGTCTGGTGTGAACTCGTCGCCGTCGCGCCGGATTTCGTTCGTTCGTTGGGTGTCTCGTCGGTTGTTCCAGTGTCAGATTGGCTTGGCGTAAACAGCCGAAAGCCGACTAACAAGACGGAAACCCCGGACCCAACGCTCAGTACCCACTTTCGTCTCGGGAGGTCAGCCATCCACACTTCCTCCATCTAACACATCGTGAACAGAGAATATCAAGCCGTAGTATCAGTTCGGTAACTGACTTACTACGACGTTTCTGCGCGAGACGGAGAACAGCTTCCCGCCTGGATACCCCTCACCGAGCCGGGAGACGGCAACCCTCAGTCGTCGAAGTCGAGGTCGTCGTCATCACGGTGTGAACTGATGAGGGTACCGTTCACGTCGTAGATACGTCGGACGTCGTCGCCGTCCTCATCGTCCTTGTCGAACACTCGGAGTGTGCCGTTCTCGTCGAACAGCCACTCCTTTTCGTCACCGTCGTCATCCTCGTCTCGCCGGAATCGGAGCGTTCCATTCTCGTCGTAGACCCGTTCTTCTTCGTCGCCATCGGCATCCTCTTCCCGTCGGAATCTGAGGGTTCCGTTCTCGTCGTAGACCCATTCTTCTTCGTCGCCATCGGCATCCTCCTCAACACGACGACGGACGGTACCGTTACTGTCGAACTCCGTCCGCTCTTCATCACCGTCGTCGTCAATCTCCTCGACGAATCCACCCTCAGGTCCGGTGCAGGACTCGAACTCTTCGCCGTCGCTGGTTTCGTACTCGACGAATCGACTGCACCGGTCAGTCGACCCGGAGTCGAACTCGATGATGTCGTCATCTGCGCGGGCTGAGCCAACGGCCGTTGTGCTCCACGTAATTCCAGCGACCAGAGCACCGACCGCTCTCAGATACCTGCGCCGACAGGTTAGTCGCTCGTTCATCCTTATTGTTGGTTCTCGACGGTAATAAGTAACTGGTAAACTTGGTTCTCGAACCTCTCGACAGTCCAATGTATGACGGTACATGTAGGTGACTGGAACGTCATCGTTGACAGCACACAGTTCCGCTCTTCACCGCCTGTGGAGCGTATCACTCGGTTGATTTCTTGCACATGGTGTGCTGCTACTCACTGGCTTGAGTATCGTAAGAAAAGCTATTTTATTCTACTCGGAGAATACTGCGTTGAGGCAGGTCAGGACACGGCCACTTCGGATTCGGATAACCCTACCGAATCGTATGGTCAGCCATCCACACAACTAGATCCTGTTCCTGTCTCGTGCTGAACTGGGCCTTTTCACACTCCCAACCCCCTACCATCGTTCCCACCCCCTTCACCGTTATTGGGTGTCCGTCTAAGGAGATCTCCGGTACTGGCAGGTCGAACAATAGCTGATTGTTACTCCACGAGAGTAGCTCACTGATTGACTTCGACCTCGCCATGATTGGCTTACACTCGCCAAAAGTCGAGTTCCGAGGCGGTGGGGGTTCACCCGGGATGGTCGTGCGTCTCTTCAAGGAATGTTGTCAGGAGTTTCCACGTCGCCCGTCTGAGGTGCTGATGGAGCGTTGCGGAGGAGACATCCATCGACTCGGCTATCTCTTCGGCAGTGCTTCCGCGCGGCCAGTCGTAGTAGCCGGCGTGGTACGCGGCTTTTATGGCTTGTCTCTGCTTCTCTGTGAGACGGTCCTCAGCCGTGTTACGGAGGTCAGTAACGATCTGAACCGAACGGTCGACCGTCCGTTTAGCCGTCATCTCCACGGTGGGATAGAGCGACTGGAGTGCCTCAATCACTTCCTGAAGGTTCGTGGTCTGGGATGTCTCGATAACGAGTGTGCCGTCCCCGTCTTCTGCCACGGCGTTTTGGACGGTTGCACCGACTTCGGCCATGGTCTGCAGGACCGATTCAGTCTTGATTACTTCGAACAGACACTCCTCTTCCTGCTCTTTGATGACTCGGTTGTGGGTAACCGTCTCCATGTCCTCGGCCACCTCGCTCACGGTGTCGGCCGACGCCTCGTCAGCCCAGAGGTAGCAAAGGTAATTGCCGTCCTCTGCGGGAGCAGTCCCCTCAAGTCGACAGCGACAGCCGAGTTTCTCGGAGAAGTAGACGGGGAGATTCGACTGATCAGTGAGCTCGAACTCGAGTTCGACGATTTCGTCTGACTGGAGTAGCTCCCTGTTCCGAAGAGCGTTGATACTGAATCCGATTGCGTCCCCGAGGACTTTCAATCCCGACTGCGCATGTTCCCCGAAGGCGTCTTCACGAGCAGCGTCCACGACGAGCACCCCGTAGATTCGGTTCCCGTAACGCAACGGGATGGCTGCGGTAACCTCGACTTCGCCCTCGGCGGGTGGCTCTACTTCGGGTGTCGACGTGTTACTGTTGACTTGGTACAGTCGTGCGATACTGAGTTCACCCGTCTCGATTGCCTGTTTGACCGTTCCGTTTCCAATCCGGGGCAGTTTCATCTGCTCGATTGCATCCAGATACCCGTCTTCGACGCCTGCACCCGTCTTGATAAGAATTCCATCCGTGACCCCGTTCACTTCAGCTATCCACGCGCTGCGGTAGAGGTTCGATTCGGCCAACTGCCGGCAAACCTGATTTTCGATTCCATCACGCGTGCCAGCCTTGACCAACTCTCTGACGACATCCTGGATGAGTATGTTAATCCGGTTGAGCGTGTCGAGTTGGTCACGTTGGTTTCGGCACTCATGTTTTTGCTCCTGGATGGTGTGCTCGCGCTCGGCGCGATTGAGGTGGGCCGTAACGGTCGCTGAAAGCACTTCCAGCAACTGGATGTCGGATTCAGAGACCTCAGTTCCCGAAGGGACGAACACGGTCAACGTTCCGTGTTCCCCGAGCGGGAAGTGAAAGCTCGTCTCGCCGCTCGTCTCCCCAACGACGGTCTCGCTGCCATCAATTTCGTCGTTACGCACCGCTTCGCCTCGGCGGTACGCATGGCCGGCGAGGGT
>NZ_JBZRPK010000564.1:0-7585 GCF_058382125.1 Haloferax sp. s1 | reverse complement strand
CATACCAGCTAGAGGCAGGCATCGGTTGAATATGTTGAGGACCCGTACCAAACTCGGTGAAATTCGTCTGGAGTGTGAACGGAACCGAGTCCGAACTGCTTCGCTGAGTCCCCCGTCTCAGGTGGAGTTAACTATCCATCGAACGTACATTTCGTATGGAGCTCATCGAAGGGTACGACCATCAATCTGGAGTCCACTGTGGAGCAGCGGCGCTCAGGAACGTCACTGAGTATTACGGGTGGAACTACAGCGAGGCAAGTTGTTTCGGTATCGGTGGAGGTCCAGCGTTCGTCCTCTACGAGCATCCCGAGGAGTCCTGGGTTACGTTCCGGACCAGTCCGACTTGGCTGGAGCGGGCCTTCTTCGAGCGACTCGGTATCTCTCACTTGTCCAAAGCAGACGATGACTTCGAGACAGCCTGGGAGGAGACGACCGCTCGTGTAGACGCGGACGACCCGATTATACTGTTCCTCGACCCGGCTTCCCTGGACTATCTCCCTGATGACTTCCCCCATCTGCCACCCCACGTCGCAGTGATGACTGGATACGACGATGAGACGGTACAGCTCTCGGATGGAGCGATGGAGGAACAAACGGAGGTGTCGCGCTCGACACTCAAGGACGCCTGGTCCGCTGACCGGTTTGTGCCGCTGGACAACGAATATCTCGTCGTGACCCGTGCAAGAATCACAGCAGACGGAACCGATGCGGCCGCTGCCGGCCTTCGGCAAGCCGCGACGTATATACTCGACCCACTTCAGATAAAGCGAGACGCACGGGGGCCGGGTGAGGAAGGAATCCCAGCACTACGCTCGTTCGCAGACTATCTCGGAACATGGCCGGAGCTGCCCGAACCAGTCCGACCGGTACGGGCTGCTCGACAAAGCATCGACGAACACGGTGAAGGGGCCGCTTTCCGTGTGCTCTACGCCGAAGCGCTCGAAGAGTTAGGACAGCGGACCGGACTCGCCCACGACCTCGCTGACCGAATGGCCAGCGTCGGTGAGGAGTGGCGGAACGTCAAGACGCTCCTTGACGATATTATCGCGGAAGACGAGCCGCAACCGGCACGCTTCGCGGAGGCCGCGACCCTCATCGGCGACATTGCAGACCGGGAAGAGGCAGTGTTCGAAGAAATCGCCGACGAACTGGGACGCAGCGATAGCAGTGAGTAAGGCGACAGCAAGGAGTGAGGCGACAGCAATGAGTGAGAGGCGATTCGGGAGCTCAAACGTTTCGCGCCGGACGAGCAGTCATTCTCGATACGCTTCGTAGACAAAGCGTAGATTCCAGAGATTGAACCCGTCGCCGTGTTTCCGTTCGACGCGACGGTCATAGAGGGGGATGAGGTCCAGTTCTGGCTCCGTGAACGCGGGCTCGACGCTCCAGTCGAGGAACCACTTCCGATCGTGAAACCAGATCTGATCGCCGAATGCGTCGAATACGCTCGTCAACATCTCGTGTACCATCTCTGACCCTGTGTCGTCTTCCGCGTCGTCTTCCGTTTCTTCACGGGAGAATTCATAGGTGACGGTGATGGGAACCGTGCCCTCGCGGAAAGCCCTCTCCCGTGAGAGATAGACACACTTCGCGCCCGCCTCTCGAAGGTGCACAACGAGCTCGTCTGGTGTCGGCACGGGTATCGGTTGCTCACCGATATCGGACTTCGGGTCCCAGGCCATATGGGAGTTCACGTGCGGGTCGCCAAAGAGCGTATCCCCACCGAAGTGTACCTTTAGTGCGTGCTGGTCATAGATTCAGACACACCGTATGGTCTCTGCTGCCACCCTCGACGAAGCCATCGAAACGTACAACGAGTATCGGAGTCCGATGGCGACGGCCGAACTAATCGACTACGCGGCGGACACGTTCGTTGTCGAGTTCGAGGGTCCGTTCTGTCGGATGTGCTGCGACTACGACTACTACGAGGACCTCATCTATGAGTTAGCCGCCCTCGGTGAAGAGCCATCCACAATCGACATCAGGGAGATCGGCTACGAGGGTACCGAGAGATTCGCCGTTAGGTTTTGCATCACGTGAAAATGAGACGCTACCGTTGGGGAGACTCGCGACCCACTGAGTTAAGGAGATACGTCGGGTATACCCGTGTAAAGCGGTCGAACCACGACAATGACTCTCTACGAAATCGAGCGACCTGACGGGCCAGAACGAGGGATTCGGGTCTCCTGTCCCGACCACGGTGAAACAGAGGAGTTCCAACCGGGCTATCAGCGGGTCGCATTCTACTGTTCCGGGTGCGGGATCGAGGTCGAAGTCAGGCTACACGATACGCACGACTGGCGAGATTGGGGCGAACGCTGCTAATCGAACGTGTCTCAGATCGCGTGCTTCGTTGGGATTCGGACGCTTCCAGCAACTCGCCGAGCGCGGTGATCTTCTGTGCGTATGTCTCGAAGTCGCCACGCTCCAATGCCGCCTGGGCCTCGTCGTACAACGTCTGGGCCCGCTCGAGTTCAGCCTGTGACAGGCCGGTATCGGGACTCACCGCTTCGGGTCTGGCTGCCCCAGCTTGGACCGCCAGCGCCCGGTCGAGCGATGGCTGCATCGTCACTCGGTCGCCGTGGACCAAAATGACTCGCTTGAGTTCCGGCAGCGACCCTTGCTCCCGAGATTCGAGAAAGAGCGGTTCGATGTAGATGATGGTGTCGTCGATCGGAATCGCCAGCAGATTCCCGCGGATGACTGACGACCCAGCCTGCGACCAGAGAGTGATCTGTTGGGAGATGTCGGCGTCTTGGTCGATACGCGACTCGATCTGCATCGGCCCGAAGGTCAACCGCTGCTTCGAGAAGCGGAACGCTTTGAGCGTCCCGTAGTTCGGCGGGTCGGACCAAGCGGCAAGCCAGCCGATCATGTTCTGTCGTCCCTCCGGGATGTACGGTTGAATCATCACGAACTCGGGGTCCTCTTCCCCGGGGAACGTCATGATGATGTAGTAGGGGTCCATCGAAATCTCCTCCCCTCGGGCAATCTCGTTCGGGATGCGCCAGGAGTCCTCTTTGTTGTAGAACACCCGCGGGTCCTTCATGTGGTAGACGAGGTACTGCTGCGCCTGAACTCGGAAGGCGTCCTCGGGATACCGCACGTGTTGACGGAGGTCAGCAGGCATCTCCTCGAAGTCCTCGAACAACCCCGGGAAAGCTTTCCGGTAGGTCTGGATAAGCGGGTCGTCGGGTTCCGCGACGTAGTAGGTGGTCTCGCCAGTGTGCGCGTCGATGACGACTTTCACTGAGTTTCGGACGTAATTCACCCGCTTCCCCCTGAACCGAACCCGGTCTGAGTAGGGATAGTTGTTGCTCGTGGTGTAGGCATCGTAGATCCAGTAGAGCTTCCCATTCGACACCACCACGTACGGGTCACGGTCGTATTCGAGGAAGGGAGCGATGGTTGGTGCCCGGGTTTGGATATCTCGGTTGAACTGCAATCGAGACTCCGCAGTCACCGAGTCCGACAGGACGATTCGAGGGTCCATGAACTTGATCGAATAGACGAGTTCCCGGAGCGTCGAGTCGAGCACGGTGCCGCCGTCGCCGTCGTACGACGTATAGACGTTCTTTCCACCACTCGGGTAATCGAGTTCCCGAGTTTTCGTGTTCACGATTGCGTAGTCGGTCGTTGTCTCCCCGTAATAGATACGTGGCTGAGTTACCTCGATGCCAGCCGACGAGTTCGGCGGGATGTCCTTGATGTAGAATGCGGGTAAGCCGTCCGCCGTGACCGTGCTGACGGGGGACATGGCGACTCCGAATCCGTGGGTGTAGACGAGGTGTCGGTTGACCCACGTCTGCGACTCGGGTGGAAGTGCCCGAAATTCGATTTCGCGGGCAGACACCATCACTTGCGTCTCCTGGTTGTCTACTTCGTACCGGTCGATGTCGACGTCAGTGAACCGGTAGTAGGTCCGGAAGATTTGGAGTTCGTTGTACGTCTTCAAGAGAGGTCTGGGGTCCCACAACCGCACGTTATCGATGGTCCCCCGATTATCGTCGATCTGTTCCCGGGTGAGTGTCTCGGAGACGGGGAACTCACGCTCTTCGATTCGGTCAAGTGCGTACGCCCGGTTGGTAAAATCGATCTCGTTTTTGATATACTTCTCCTCTTTGTTGAGTTCGTCCGGTTCGACGACGAAGCCCTGATAGATGGCTCCAGCGGCGTTGCCAACGAGGAAGAACCCGACCAGCAGGGCAATGGGTACGTACACCGCACGGGCGTCCTGAAACCGCGTGTTAGCAAGGACAACGAGACCGCCGATGAGAGCGGTCACGGTTAGAAGTCCGAGGAGGGGTAAGAACACTGTCCGGTCGGTGGCCCCGACCCCGAAAACGGCACCGCGGGGGGAGAAAAATAGCTCGTACCGGTCAAGGGCGAACACGGCACCCAGCAGGACCATCAGGACCCCGACATTGGTCGTGACGTGCGCATAGGCGTACTCTCTGAGATACGATAAGTAAGCCCAGACATCGGAGGAGTTCCCGCTGTCAGAGACTGTTCCAGCGGTGGCGACGAACTGACGGCTGTAGAGCGACAGTGACAGGACGGTCCCCGCCGCGGCGACGAGGAGGAGATACCCCACGACAAGGTTCAGAAACGACAGCGTGTAGACGTAGAAGGCGACATCCCGTCCGGAGATCGGGTCGGCCACGCCGAACGGGGTGGCATGGAGAAACCGGAGAACGGTATCCCACGCCGACGCGTGGATGAGGCCGATGAGAACGGAGAAGACGACGATACCTGCCCGATAGGTCCACGGCGGTGCAGGCGCGTCGATTCGTCGGAGGTTCTGTGTGGCGATACGGTAGTTGGTGGAGAGAACAAGGAAGCTGATCCCCGCGGTCAGGACGAACAAAACAGTCCAGTACGCGAGAATCGTGAGAAACACGGAGTCGTATCCCAAGGCGGCAAACCAGAGGAAGTCGCCGTACAGCGAGGGGAGGGCGACGATTCCGTACAGGGCGAAAACTGCAACTAGTCCGAGTAGCAGTCGTTTCCACGGGCGTCGACTCACCAACATACTAGATTATAGGTGGTAACGCACTAAAGGACATGCCAGCTCACTGGGTTAGGCTGGTTTGTGCATCGCACCAAGCAGACGCTTATCCGAAACCACTGTGAGCGACTGACATCACGGCTCATCATCAGTCGGTTTTGTGTAGTGGAGCGAAGGAAGGTTCCCCACTCGGGTGGTGTGCATCGACCTCGTAGCGCAGACCTGTCTCCCGTTCGTACCGAACACGCGACCCAGCTGTGATTGGGTGCTGGTCCTCTACCGCTACTCTGATCTGCTGAGACTGACACAATAATCGAGACAGGCCTGAAGAAGCCACGCAAACGGATGGCGGACGAGATGCAGAGGACACATTCCACAGATTGTCACCGACAGCAATTGTATGCAGTCACGGAACGAGCCCGACGCTGATTCTCCGTACTGACATCAGCTGCCAAACTGGCCTTAGGGTGCGTATGTCCCTTTTAATACCGTTTGTGCCAACCGCTTGCCCTGCATGGCTTTTTCGACAGTACGTTTGTTCGCCGTTCGTGGGAGGCCGAGGGTCGTATCGAGAGCGTACAGTTTGAATCGATAGGTGTGTCGATCATCAGGTGGAGCGGGGCCATCGTAGTCGCGATTGCCGAAGTCGTTGGTTCCCTCGATGGCTTCTGTAGGCTTCCAAGCTTCGGGAATGTCTGTGCGAGCGGGCGGGATATTCCAGACAATCCAGTGAAGCCAGACCTTACCGGCAGGGTCAACCGCGTCGGGATCGTCCATGATAAGCGTCAGCGACTGGGTTTCTGGTGGAACCTTCTCAATCGACAGCGGCGGGTTGATATTCTGGGCGTCGTGGCCGTACTTCCGCGGAATCGCTTCGCCATCCTCGAAGGCTGGACTGGTGAGCCGCAAATCCCCCATCGGCGTGGTGTCGCCGAGCGTTGAGTTATCTGATATCGGCGTTGACGTCGGCGTATCACCATCACCGTCTCCGGTACAGCCAGCAAGCGCTGCTGCAACCACTGTGACGATCGTCCTGCGGGTGGGAGATTCGGATATCACTCGCTGTCTCAGCATATGTGACGAACACACATATCTTTTGATCATAAATTCCGTCGAGAGAGGCCTTGAAGTCCTTCTCACCACCTGTCCCGACGAAGTATCTCTCTTCAACGGGTAACCCTTTCACCCGTAGCACACGAAATCTTAGGGTATGGCGTCGATTCCCGTGGAGTTCCAGGACCTGTTTGAACGCGGTGCACCCGTACAGCTCGCGACCGTCCTCCCCGACGGCATGCCACACGTCACACCTGTCTTTGCCGAGTACGACGGCGAACACGTCCTGTTCAACACCATGCGCGGGCGGCGAAAAGAACGCAACATCCGGAACAATCCCAACGTTGGGGTGTCGGTAACCGATCCGGACGACCCGTACCGGTACCTCTCGATTAGCGGAGAGGTCGTCGGTGTAACCGAAGACGGCGCTGTCGAACACGTCCATCACATCGCCCGGAAGTTCATGGACGTGCCGGAGTATCCGAACCTCGACGACGAACCGAACCCTCGGGTAGTCGTCCGTATCCGACCTGTGCAAGTACGAGCTATCGACGAACCCGAGCGAAGCGACTAACCCGGCTGCGACGGCAGTACTATCGAAGTCACCGCGGCGTTCAGACGGATTCTTCGCGGTTTAGCGTTACGCCGTCGAATTCGGTTACGTAGTCGGAATCGAACGCCGAAACCGGCGTCTGGAATCCCGGTTCGACGTCGCCCGCGAGAACACGGCGTGCCGACTCGACGGCTGTCGCCGCTGTCAACTCGTACGTATCGGGCGTCGTAAGCCGTGCCACAGCCCGGCTCCCATCGTCGTTCGTGACTTCTGCCCAGATTCGGTTCGTGTTCTGGGCGCGTTGGTCCGGCGTCGGTCCCGAGACGACTCGGTCCACGGCGGATACGAGAAGTCTCTGCAGGAGCGACGAAGACAGCAGCGGGGAGAGGGGACGAATCCGGCGCATCACTTTGACCGCGATGTCTGGGACCGTCGCATACGTCTCGATGTTCTCGATGCCGGTCGAATAGTAGGCAGTCGAGACCGTTCCCCACGGAACGGTTACGCCGGTTTTCTCTTCAACGCCGAAGTCGAACGTACGGGTCTTCCACGCGACCGGAACGCTCCGAACCGCTCCATCTTCACGGACGGCTCCCGACTGATCCAGACTTTTGATAATTGATTTTACTGTTCCCGGAGAGAAGGTCCCGAGACCATCAATCGCCATCGTTAGCCAGTCGGGGTTCGGGACTTCCTCGGCGAGGATAGCGGCGAGACAGTCCGTTGGCACCGCGTCGAAACCGACGGCGGGGAGGACAGTAATCCCAGCCTGCTCGACGTCGGCATCTCTCTTGGCAGCGGCTTCGAGTATTTGGACCCGTCCGGCGATGTCGAGATAGTCGGTTCCGGTTTCGAGACAGGCGTCCACCAGTGGGTCTGCAGTAGTCACGAACGGACCTGCACAGTTCAACACGGCGTCGACGTCCGCGAGTTGGTCTTCGACGATTGCTGGCTGCTCCAGACTGAACACG
>NZ_JBZRPK010000565.1:0-7605 GCF_058382125.1 Haloferax sp. s1 | reverse complement strand
GCTCGTTAGCCGGCCCGACCGTCACAGACGACGAGACGGATGCGCGGGCGGAGGAGGTGGAAGTTGTGGCGCCGACCACCGTCGGCTCCGACGACTTGGCGGGTATCGACGAACAGGTTCGCGAAGTCCGCGAGGCGGTCGAACAACCGCTCGAAAACCCCGAGATGTTCGAGGAAGTCGGCATCGACCCGCCCGCTGGTGTGCTCCTCTACGGTCCGCCGGGGACCGGGAAGACGATGCTCGCGAAGGCCGTCGCCAACGAAACGAACGCCTCGTTCATCAAGATGGCCGGCTCCGAACTCGTCCAGAAGTTCATCGGCGAGGGCGCGCGACTCGTCCGCGACCTGTTCAAACTCGCGGCCGAGCGTGAACCAGTTGTCATCTTCATCGACGAAATCGACGCCGTGGCCTCCAAGCGGACCGACTCGAAGACCTCCGGCGACGCCGAGGTCCAGCGGACCATGATGCAGTTGCTCTCCGAGATGGACGGCTTCGACGACCGCGGCGAGATTCGCATTATCGCGGCGACCAACCGCTTCGACATGCTCGACGAGGCGATTCTCCGCCCCGGTCGGTTCGACCGTCTCATCGAGGTCCCCAAGCCCGCCGTCGAAGGACGTCGCCGCATTCTCGATATCCACACCCGCGATATGAACGTCGCCGACGACGTGAACCTCGACGCGCTCGCGGATGAACTCGACGACTACTCCGGTGCCGATATCGCGTCGCTCACCACGGAAGCGGGGATGTTCGCCATCCGCGACGGCCGAACCGAAGTCACCGGCGTTGACTTCGATGCGGCCCACGAGAAACTTACGAACGTCGAAGAATCCGGAACGGGTCCCATCACCGGATTCACCGACTACCAGTACTAACACGTCTGCGTCTGCGTTTTCGACACCGGTTTCGGTTCGCTCGTCGGTGTTTCGGTAACTCGTCAGATAACTGCCGCTGTTATTGAGTCGGCGGTGCCGCGCCACCTATCTATGGAGTTTCGTCCGTCAGAACCGTTCGATATAGAGATATTCGCGGCTTTACTCTCACTCCGGGAGCGCTCATTCGTAACCCCCTTTTCCACCGACGCGAGAGTTCGGGCATGAACACGATTCGCGTCGTCCGCGGGGTCGGAACCGCCCCGACGGAGATGGCCTCCTACGATGCCGCCCTCGCCGCGGCGAACATCCACAACTACAATCTCGTCGCCGTCTCCTCGGTCGTCCCCGGCGACGCAACCGTCGAGGAAGTCGAGGTCGCACCCGACCTCGGCCCCGCCGGGAACCGACTAACCGTCGTGCAGGCCCGCCAGACGACTTCGACCCCCGGTGAGACCGCCGTCGCCGGTCTCGGCTGGGCGACCGGCTCCGGTCCGGGACTCTTCTACGAGGCGACCGGCACCAACGAATCTGCCGTTCGAAAAGCGGTCGTCGACGGACTCGACGCCGGGAAAGGGCTTCGTGACTGGTCGTTCGACGACGAACAGGTCGCACTCACCACGGCGGAACACGAGGACGACGGCTACACGACCGCGATTACGGTCGCAGCCTACGGGCAGAGCGAATCTATCTTCTGAGTCAGGATTCTCTGCCAGTTCCCGCCCTGAGTCCCCACCTCGAATTATGTGTCTCTCTCCCTGACATTCTCGAGCGTTGACCGACGTACTCATCAGGCGGTGTGAGAATCCTCACTCATGAGTGGGGACACACGCTCCGACCTCTCACCCGGTCGAGTAGCACTTATTTATGCCGCGTTCGGCTTTCTGTGGGTCGCCACGAGCGACCAGGTGGTCGCGAAGCTCCCCAACCAAGTCGTTCTCCAGACGGTGAAAGGGTGGTTGTTCGTCACTATCTCCGCGGTTCTCGTCTATGTCCTCGTCGACCGCAGCCACTCCAAACTGAGCCGAACGACCTCGCGACTCGAATCGACGCTCTCGCATACGAGCGTCCTCCACCGAATCCTCCGACACGACATCAGAAACGCCTGCATGTCGATTTTGGGCTACGCCGAACTCATCGAACCGCAGGCGGACGCCCCCGAAAGTGTCGACCCTGTCGAAGCGATTCGAGCGCGTGCGAACCGGTTGGTCGAGGTGAGCGACGAAGTCGCACTCCTCCGTAGCGTCGAGTTAGCAGAGGGGACCGAAGTCGAAATTGACCTCTCCTGTGCGGTTGGCGATGCCGTCAAGGACTTCCGAACTGAACATCCACGTGTGGATGTCTCGGTGACAGCACCGGCAACACTGGTGGTACAGGCACACCCGGCGCTGCCACGAAGTATCACGGAACTACTCGAAAATGCCGCCATCCACTCGAACGGCGACGAGACAGCCGTCGATGTCACCGTGCAAAAAACCGCTGAAACGGCGCACGTCACTATCGTTGACGACGGTCCTGGTATCCCGGGAGCCGAACGCGACGCGCTCGACTCGGGGACCGAAACGCAACTGAGTCACACGAGTGGCGTTGGCCTCTGGTTGGTTCGCGCCATCGTCGATGCGTCCGGTGGGACCCTCGATATCGAGACCGGGGACGACCAGGGCACAGTTGTGACCGTCTCGCTCCCCTGTTCGCCGTCGTAGGCACGCCGTCTTCGAGTTTCGACGTGCGGCACCCGACCCTGACCGACGACGCCTTTTTACACGTCCTTCCCGTAGCCCAGACGACTGATGAACGGGAACAACCCATATGCGGGCGCTCCCGGCGTACCTGGTGCCGGTCAGCCGTCGCAAGACCGCGAACTGACCGTCGAACAGATGGACTCGCTCCGGCGAGCGGTCGCCGGTATCGTCTCCCGGACGGAGTCGTATCTCCCCGAGGGGTTCGCCGTCGGGTCCGAACTTTCGACCGGGTCGGCCGGCCCACTAGCTACCGTCGCCGTACATCCTCCTGTCGGCCACCCCGTCAGCGCCGGGTTCTCGCCGAACGCCGACGACCTCGACGCTGGACTCACTGACGAGGACCGCGACGAAGTCGCACGTGGTCTCGCCGCCAGCGCCGCGTTCCAGGTGATGAGCGCCGTCGGCGACGACCTCACGCCCGCAGCTCGATAACAACGTTTGCCTCGCCCCGAGCGCACGCGGTGATTACTGGTGTCGGCTGATTTCCTCACGCCGACTGACTTCTGCCCGTCCCTGCCAGCCGGCTGACTTCTGTTCGTCCGGCTGATTTCCCCACGCCGAGTCTCGGCTACCGCTTTCTGTCGCCGCTTTGGCGCGCTATCACCGTACTAGAATCAGAACAATGCACTTTACGGATGGGACCGTAGGTGTGATATGGTTTCTCGTGTCGACTACGCGGACGAAATCGGACCAACGGCTATCATCATCGTCGGCCTTGTGTTGGTCCTCATCCCTGAACCGGCAACGTCCACCTTCGGCGCCGGATTAATGCTGTTCGGCGTGGCGTACTGGTTCTGGGAGTGGAACCGCCCTTGAATCGACAGCCGAGGACAACTGGTTCGTTAGACACTTCCGCGGCGACGATTTCGCCGAGCGTTGTCGCGGGTGTGCGATTTCCGCCCATCGAGTGACACCTCGGTCGCACTCGATGCTGGTGCCGTCGGCGTCGTCGGCGCGGCGACGAACAATCCGTAGGCGAGGACGGCGACCGAGATGAGACCGCTCACACCGACGACGAGCGAAATCGGAAGTTCGGTGAGCATCCCGACGGTGACGCCGAGGAAAAGCGGGAGCGGGAGCGTCGCGAGGATGGCGTCGTACCGCGTTGGCTCCGAGACGATGCTGTCGCTATGAGTTGTTTGTCTGCGCATGATACCACCATCAGACAGGTACGAACGTGAGAATATTATTCGTTTCGGCGCGCACAGCCATCTAACCCCGTACATCGGAGGCGTAGGTCGCAAACTGGATGTGTGGGGTGCAGACTGGACGCGTGAGTCGTTATTTGCCCCAGAAGGGGTCGCGACGGCGGTGCTTTTCGAGATAGCCCGAAAGTGCCTCCAGTTCGTCGGTCGGAATGTCGTCGCGGAGTTCCTGTTCGAGAATCTTCGCGTGCTTTTCGGGGAGTTCGATCCAGAGTTCGTCGCCCTCGTCTATCTGGCGGCCGACGGTCGGGCCGTCGATAGCGACACTGACGCGAGAGCCGGCGCGGGCGCTCGATACGTCTTCACCCTGTTCTTGAATCCCCGAGAGTTGGCCGACGCGAGTCGGCTCTCCGTCTTCCCACTTCATGACGTTCATGTTGTTCTTTATCGTCCCGGCCATGATTTCGACGCCGACGACGGCGGGGTTGTTCTGGCGGAAGACGTGGTCTTTGAGGATGCGGAAGCGACACGGTCGGACGATTTTGTCGAGAATCGTCTCCTGTTGGGCGCGCTTCATCTCGTCGACGTACTCCTTGTACTCATCGACGAGTTGGTAGATAACGTCGTCTTCGAACAGTTTGACGTCGTTTCTGTCGAGTTCGTCTTCGGCGTTCGAGAGCACGTCCACGTTGAATCCGAGGATGACCTCGTGCTCCGGTTCGCGGGCGGTCGATGCGACGGCAACGTCGCGCGGGGCGACGTCGCCGACTTCGGCGCGGAGGATGGGGACTTCGGCCTCTTGGAGCGCGTTCGCCATTGCTTCGAGGCTGCCGAGCGTGTCCGCCTTGACGACGACACCCTCCTCTTCGGTGGTAACTTCGATGTCGGCAAGTTCGGCTTCGACCTCGCGGATGACCTCGTCGGTGTCGCGGTCGCCGACGACGCGAACCGGCGCACCGGCCATCGCGTCTTCGAGGTCGGGAGCGGCGATTTTGATACCCGCCGCGGCGCGGACTTCGTCGACCTTGTCGAACCGCTTTTCAGTTCGGATTTCGGCGTTCGGTCGAGGCTGGAGGAGCGCGCGGACTTCGGTCACGATGGGGTCGTTCGCGCCGCCGACGACGATAGTGTCGCCCGCGTGAATCGTCCCGTCGTAGAGGACCACGTCGAGGGTCGCACCGAATCCGCGTTCTTCCTTGACTTCGAGGACGGTCCCGGAACCGGGACCGGCCACGTCGATGGCCATCTCGTCTTTCATGTACCGCTGCGAGAGGCCCATGAGAACGCCGAGGAGGTCCGGAATCCCCTCGCCGGTCAGCGCGGAGACGGGGACGACACCGATGTTCGACTGGAAGTTCTGGACGCGCCAGTAGAAGTCGGACGAAAAGCCCATATCGGAGAGTTCGCCGATAATCTCGTACAGTTTTTCGTCGAGTTTCGACCGGGCGCGCTGGGACTGCGCCTCGTAACTCTTCTGGATGGGTTCTCCCTCCTGTGGGTTCCATCCCGGTGTCGTGTCGATTTTGTTCGCGGCCACGATGAACGGCGTTCCCGTTCGTTTGAGGATGTCGATTGCCTCCTCGGTCTGTGGCTGGAAACTGTCGTTTACGTCGACCACGAGAATGGCGATGTCGGCGAGAGCACCACCACGCGAACGAAGCGTGCTGAACGAGTGGTGTCCCGGCGTGTCGATAAACAACAGTCCCGGCAGGTCGAAGTCCTCGGGCTTGACGAGGCTGCCTGCCATCTGCGAGACTGTGTCTAACGGGACCGCGGTCGCGCCGATGTGCTGGGTGATGGCACCGGCTTCACCCTCGCTGACGGCGGACCCGCGAATCTTGTCGAGAAGACTCGTCTTCCCGTGGTCCACGTGGCCGAGGACGGCCACGATAGGTGTGCGAAGCGTATCGGATTGTGACGTCGAATCAGTGTCGGACATGGAGAATCGCCCCGGAGAAAGCTCTTACCGGAATCGAGTCGGTGACTCAAGTTAAGTCCATCGTCACGCCCGTACGCATGGAAACCAAATTCTAGTGTGACAATTGTTATCGTAATAGCTCGCTGTTGACGCGTCGGTCGCTCGTCAGACGTGCCCGTGTCGTTTATGTGAACTGGCGAGGAAGGAGTGTGTATGGCCGACATACTCGCCGAGAACCTCTCCGGAAAGGCCGTCATGGGGTCGGACGGAACGGAACTCGGGATGCTGTACAACATCACGATGAACATGAAGTCGGGAGAACTCGACGACCTGCTCGTCCGACCGAACGAGGAAGTCGCCCCCGGCCGCGTCCCATTCGACCAAGACGAAAATGGTCGATTCCGCATTCCAGTGAATCGCGTGCAGGCAGTCAAAGACTACATCGTCGTCCAACGGTAAGTTTTCAATGCGGATCCTCGACGCTTCTGCTTTCATCCACGAGTATCATACCGAAGACGAGACGGCTTCGATTCCGCTCGTCAAGGAGGAACTTACCGGCGAGCATGCCTTCCGCTTCGACGCCCTCGAAGGCGCTGGCATGTACGTCCACATCCCCGGACAGGGTACCGTCGATAAGGTACTTCGAGCCGCTGGCAAGACCGGCGACAGGGATGTGCTCTCCGAGACCGACGCGCGTCTCATCGCCGCCGCGTTCGAACTCGATGCGACGCTCGTCACCGACGATTACGCGATGCAAAACGTCGCCGAACGGCTCAACGTCGCCGTCGAAGTCATCGCACAGGACGGCATCGCCGAGCAACGAAACTGGAAGTTCCAGTGCCAAGGCTGTGGACGCGAGTTCGACGAGAACAAAGACCGCTGTCCCATCTGTGGGATGGACCTGTCGCGGAAGAATCCGGCGTAACCTATCGTTCGCGCGTTTTACGCCAGCCCGGTCGCCTGCGCGTAACTCACCAGGAACTGCACCGCGTTGAACAGGCCGTGGACGACCGCGGCCACGAGCAAGTTCCCACTTTTCTCGTAGACGACCGCGAGCACGCTTCCGAGGAGGAACACCATCGCCAGCGAGACGTACATCCCTTCGCCCGAGAAGGACCACAAGTGAATCGACGCGAACACGAGACTCGACAGGGCGATGGCCGGCATCGGACCCCAGAGTCGGCGGAGTTCGCCGAAGGCGATGCCGCGGAAGATGAGTTCCTCGGCGGGGCCGACGAGGACGATAGTGACGACGGTGAGATAGAGGAAGTACACCGGACTTTCTCGGCCTTGTTGCGCAATGACGCTGTTACCGCTCTGGATACCGAGGACGTTCATGAGCGCCGTTGCACCGAGATAGACGCCGACGACGGCGACGAGGCCGCCGCCAATCCAGAGTAGGTCACGTCGGGTCGGCCAGTCAAAGCGGACGAGACGCCAGTCGTCACGGGCCGCGAGGTAACCCACGCCGACGACACCGAACCCGACGAACTGTCCGGCGCTGGAGAGCGCGCCGACGAGCGGGTCCGTCTGTGGGAGGAAGTTGATTGCAAATCCTTTTGCGAGTGACCCGAATGTCGCGCCGACGATGAGCGCGAGGGCGACGACGATGATGATGCCACCGTACGCCTGGAGGTGGTCTCCGGGGGACCCGGACGCACGGGCGGAGTCGTGTGCCATTGGCCTTTCTTCGTAATCGTGTCGGATAACCGATTCGGGTCGATTACGATTTTCATTCGGCACCTCTGGATTTGAACCCCGTTGACCGCTGGGGACGTGGTTATGGCTGGCTTTGGTTCGAGAGCTGACGACGACACCTCAAAAGCCCCCGCGGCGAGCGCTCGGGGGCCTCCGTGCGCTCCTCGGCCTTCGGCCTGCGGTGCTACTGTCGGCCGTCTTCCTCGTCGACGCGGCCCCGTTCAGTCCAC
>NZ_JBZRPK010000566.1:0-7642 GCF_058382125.1 Haloferax sp. s1 | reverse complement strand
CTGAAACCCTCTCGGGGGTGATTGATAAATCCCCCGACACGACCGCAGAACAGTCTGCAAACTGCCTCGCGTGTGGGAGTCTCATCGAAGGCTTCGCCGCGAACAGTCCCGGCCGTCACACTGTTGAGCCGTGTGGCTGTGAACTTGGATTCGTCCGCGCGAGCGATATCGCGCAACTGGAGGACTAACACTATGAGCTACGACTCTGAGAACCTCGATTGTATCGTCGCGCATCTTCGCGCGGAAATCACTCCCGGTGACTGGACTATCGTCACCGCGAAACGAATCGCGGGCGACATCGATTCCTCGACCCGCGAGATTGGCTACTGGCTGTCGCGTCTCAACGGCTCACGCGAGGAGTTTGAGCCCATCGACGCGCCCGGCCTCGAAATCTCGAAATGGAATACTGGCGCGTCCACGCCCGTCCGCTGGAAGATTGAGCGTGTTGCTGAGGATTCTTCTGAGCGGGCTGTCGCCGATGGCGGCGTCCGCTGGATTGACCTAAGAGAAATCCAGCAGCAACT
The DNA here is from genome assembly GCF_058382125.1 of Haloferax sp. s1. Taxonomy (NCBI): domain Archaea; kingdom Methanobacteriati; phylum Methanobacteriota; class Halobacteria; order Halobacteriales; family Haloferacaceae; genus Haloferax; species Haloferax sp. s1. Next base: position 7,118 of record NZ_JBZRPK010000566.1, on the reverse strand, counting down.
CGTGAAGGCCATCATCGAACTCGAGAACGATGGCGACGTCCCGTATGGTCTCGCTATCAAGGAAGTCCTTAGCGAACGCTACGGGAAGGAAGTGGGTCATGGTCAACTCTACCCGAATCTCGATGACCTCGTGGAGATGGACGTCGTTGAGAAGGGCGAAATCGACCGCCGGACGAACTCCTACGCGTCGACCGGACTCGCTCGTGCGATGGTCGCTGGAGAGGCTGAACACATGGCCCACCTCGCCGGTCTTGAAGTCTCCGAGGCGGTTGCTGACGGGGGTGAAGAACAGTGAGCGACTGTGAACCACTCGCGGTCGTCAAGCATGGGACTGCCTACTACTACGAGGGCGGCGAAGACGCCGTCCGGCACGAAGGCCGCATCGAGGTTTTCAACCACTACGTCCGACTTTGTGGCGGTCCACTTACGACGTGGGTCCCCCGCGAGAACGTCCAGTTGGTGATGGAGGGATGAGTTCGGAATCAGAGATTGAGCGAGGGCCGAACGGATTCCCCTATATCGACATGGACCGTTCGAAGATCGGCGCATACGAAAACGGAGAGTACAGCATCCAGCTTTGCGAGAAAGGAGGGCGTTCAAAGACGTTCGTTCTGACTCGTGGACAGCTGAAGGCACTGGTTGAGGCAGGCAACTACGTTCTCGACGAATCGGAGGACTTGTGATGAGTTCGAGCACGGGGACTGAGACGGAACAGGACGTCGGCGTGTCTGCGGCGATGTCGAAACAGCAGTACGAGAAGCTCCGGGACAACCCGTCTGTCGTCATCCTCGACGAACACTGGATTGGATCTCATGGCGAGTTCGACGTTTTCGTGAGCTACGCGCACTCCGCCGCGAGACCAGCGTCGGACTTGTCCAAGAACCCGGTCAAGTGCCCGAACGAAGGGTGCGGCAAGACGTGGGAAGTGAGCACCCTCTATCAGACTGGCGACGTTCTTCGGTGCCCCAACTGCGACGGGGTGATGCGTCCATGACGTCCGGCCCTGACCCGCTCACACCTGAACAGCGGCAGAAGAAACGCGAGTCGCTCCTGCGACACGACTACGCAGAGCCGTGCCCGGACTGCGGGGCGGTTGTCTTCGAGTGGCAGGACGAGTGTGACGACTGCGGCTCGGCCGACGGCGTCGAGGAGATCTCCGAGCAGCAGACGCTTCTCACCGACGGCGGTACATCCGCATCCGCAATTGAGCATGCGAAGGACATCCCAAAGAAGCGTTGCGAATACCATGAGGACTATACCGGAAGACGGTGCGGTAGTCCGGCCAGTAAGTGCCATTTCATCCGCGTCAAGTCGCGTGTGAACCCGAACGGCGTGCATATCACGACCGAAGTTGAGCCGATTTTCGTCTGTGACGAACACGACCATTGTGGTGAGCCAGTGCCTCAGAGAGACGCAAAGGTGGTGACTAACCGTGTCTGACTCTGCAACGTCCGAGGCACGCACCAAGCGCCTTGGTGCGACACTTTCGGATATCGACCACGTCATGGGGGTGACCCGGTCGGTCCGTGAGTCGGAGTCGAACGCTGCGGAACGTGGTCGTCTCAAGCGCGCACTCTGGAATCTCAACGCCGCTGTCGACGACATCGAGGATTACCTTCGTGGTCGTTCCGAACGTGAGTTCGTCGCTGAGGTTTCGACGAAGATGGGTGTTGATGTCGATGACTTGGACGTTGAGTCCGAGGTCGTCGATGGTGAGGTTGTCCACCGCGCGAGGTGGTCCCTGTGAGTGGTCCGCGCGATCTCTCGCCTCGCGAGGCTCGCGAGCGGTTCCTTGCCCGTCGAAAGCGAAACTCAACGGAGAGGACGGTTCGGAGCTATTCGAACCGCCTGAATGTTTTCGTGCACTGGTGTGAGTCCGAGAACATCGAGTCGATGTCGGAACTCACGGGCTGGCACCTTGACGAGTTCCTTGCGTTCCGGTCGGCACAGGACGTCGCTCCCGCCACTATCAAGGGCTCGATGACCGCCGTTCGGCAACTCCTCAAGTACTGCGTCCGTATCGAGGTTGTCGATGAAGACCTTCTGGATAAGGTCGAAGTACCAAAACTGACCAAGGACCAGCAGACAAGCGACGATAAACTCGAAACCGACGAGGCAAAGTCTCTGCTTGAGTTTTATCGAAGCTCGACGCAGTACTACGGAACCGCGTGGCACGCTCTCCTCGAAGTAGCGTGGCATACTGGTGCTCGAATGGGTGGCCTTCGTTCGCTGGACCTCTCCGATTTTGATGCCAGTGAACAGACGTTCCAGTTCGTTCACCGCCCTGATTCTGGCACGCCACTGAAGAACAAGACCGATGGTGAGCGTATTGTCGGCGTTCCGAAGACGGTTGTCGATGTTCTCAATACGTACATCGCCCGCGAGCGGTCCGACAAACGCGATGATAGCGGGCGAGAGCCGCTGTTCGCCGCTCGTCAGGGCCGTCCGTCAGATACGACGTTTCGCTGCTGGTCGTACCTCGCGACGCAGCTGTGTCTTTACCGCGCCTGTCCTCACGGTCGTGATCGCCATTCGTGTTCGTACACGAATCGTAACAAGTCGAGTCAGTGCCCGTCGTCGCGGTCTCCGCATGCGATTCGGACGGGATCGATTACGTGGCAACTTGACCGTGGCATCCCGATTGAGCTTGTCGCGGAGCGTGTGAACGCTGCGCCTGCGACGATTCGTCGCTACTACGACAAAGCCGACGAGCTTGAGCGATTCCGTGAGCGCCGTCAAGAAATCGCGCTCGAACTCGATATCGAGGAAGGTGCGTGAGATGCTTTCAGAATCGACCGACAACAAGGCGGTCCCTTCGGTTTTCCCGTCTAGTGCACATCCCTCCGGCCCCATTTTCTCTCAAAAATCACCCACATAGCGAGCGCTCCGTCGCGCGCGGACGGCGTGATTTTGTGTGTAAGGCACCCGGAGGATTTGAACCAGGGAGCGTCGCGAGCGAAGCGAGCAGAGCGACTGAGGTTCAAATCCCACCGTCCCAATATCCCATGCAGGCTGCAGTCTGCTCTCCATTCTACAGTTCTTCATATCCGCCGCAAAGCACTCGATGTGCAGGGCTGCGAGTATTCCGAGCAACTAACTCAACGACCTACTCGCTTCTCAAACTGGGTTACCTATAGTAGCGTTTGCAAGTCAGTACACACTCGATCGACCGCTATCGTGCGATTGGCTGTGTCACCAGTTGCAAACGCTACTATAGACAGTGCCAGTCTAAGAGTGTCATTGGAGCCCAGATCTGAAAAACTGAAGAATAATCACAGACCAAAGAAACAGACCCAAGCCATAGCAGATTAAAATAATTCGAGTACTGTCCGTTCCAGATGTTGATGGTAAGTGAATATTCCCAACCACTCCTCTGCCAATGGCTTCTTTTTCCTGGACGCCTTCACTAGTCACATTCGTCCTTCCTGCTTGACCACCACCGAGAGCTACCAACACGACCCCGATAATTGCGGTCAGGACGAGATATAACCCAGAGTGTGTCGTTAGATAGATAGCACCGACAGTAATGATTCCCGCGAGAATCGTATAGATGAGGACTGTTACTGCGACTACTCGCTTGTCCATGTCATAAGTAGAACGACAGTTAGTTTAATTTTTATCATTTTGAGGAATTGGTGTATCGCGCGTCCCGGTGTTCTCGGAAGTCCGTTACGTGGGTCTTGACCTGAATTTCCGTCGACCCCCCGGGGGGTTGGGGGGTATTGGGGGTCGACGGAAACTGTTGAGTGGGAGTAGTGTGTAGGAGGCTGTATGCCCTCGAATCGGGCATGGTTACAGACGAACCCTAGTTGGGTTGAAGCATGCGTCGGTACGAGTCCATCTGCGACAAGGCGGGGGTTACAGACGAACCCTAGTTGGGTTGAAGCCCGGCGAACCAATCGTCTGTCGCGCGTGCGGCGAGTTACAGACGAACCCTAGTTGGGTTGAAGCAAGCCGATGCGTGCATGTCCAAGACGTGGATGATGTCGTTACAGACGAACCCTAGTTGGGTTGAAGCCTCAAGAACTCAATCGCACCGGGCATCACGGGCGGGTTACAGACGAACCCTAGTTGGGTTGAAGCCGTGAGTGCGCTGTTCGCCGTGATCTCTTTGATAGTTACAGACGAACCCTAGTTGGGTTGAAGCAAACGGCTATCTCAGTGGTCCAGAATTGTATTCCCGTTACAGACGAACCCTAGTTGGGTTGAAGCAAAGCATCGTTGACTATGTTGTGGGACGGAATGACCTGTTACAGACGAACCCTAGTTGGGTTGAAGCTGTAGTAGTCTATGTGCGCAAGCACAGGACCGTACCGTTACAGACGAACCCTAGTTGGGTTGAAGCCCCGCAAAGCCCGCGGTGGTGATCGGGATGCGAGACAGTTACAGACGAACCCTAGTTGGGTTGAAGCGAGCGCCGAGTCACGTTCGTTCGCGACATCCACACACGTTACAGACGAACCCTAGTTGGGTTGAAGCTTTTGTGTTGGCCGAGGTCGCCGTCAATCGGCCGTGTTACAGACGAACCCTAGTTGGGTTGAAGCTTTTGTGTTGGCCGAGGTCGCCGTCAATCGGCCGTGTTACAGACGAACCCTAGTTGGGTTGAAGCAACCTCGCTCCGAACAGCGACCACCTCGAAGTCGAGTTACAGACGAACCCTAGTTGGGTTGAAGCCGCTGGCCCGACATACCGAAACCGACCAACGAGGAGTTACAGACGAACCCTAGTTGGGTTGAAGCTCCCACTTGAGAGAGATGATACCGTGGATGTTCTCGCGTTACAGACGAACCCTAGTTGGGTTGAAGCGTCGGGCTCGTCGCCAACCGTGTCGAGACAGACGGTTACAGACGAACCCTAGTTGGGTTGAAGCGGCGTCGAGCCGAAGAACGTGACCGTCCGAATTGCGTTACAGACGAACCCTAGTTGGGTTGAAGCACGATGATCTCACCAGTCTGCAGCGTTACATTGGGTTACAAACGAACCTTTTCTCGTGAGGACTTCCGAAACTAACCTCGTCTCGGAACTAGTCGAAGGTCAAACAGTAACTACAGGGCGTGAGTGTATCAACTCGCCGCTATTCAACGACCTCGAATGGCGCGGCGAGTGCGATGCCTGCATCATGTTCGGAGAACCCCCAGTAAATGAATCGGTACGTGGCTGGTGTGTGTGCCGTACACCGTTGGAACGGACCTGAAAATTCGTTAGCGCTAAGTGTCATTTCCCATCGGAATTCTTCACCAGGCTCCAGCACTCGCTGAGACGGTGACCACTCATATTCTTCGGGCACACCGATGGTATTCCGCCACGTGCCGTCAGAGCTTAACCGCTGAATCATATATCGCGGTTTCCCAAGTGTGGTGAGTGGGTCAGTGGACTCGTTTGTGAGTGTCGCCACGAATTGCTCACCTGGCGAAATAGATTGTGGCACCGTCAACGACGCATACCGAAGGTAGTCCACTATCGACCGCTTCATGAACACTTCTCCGACGTCACGATAGCCCGAAGAGCAGACCTGCTGTTCGTTTCCTGTAACGGCGTCAAGGCACCCAGCGAGGGCAATTCCCCCGGCTGAACCACCGAGTGCGAGAAGCCGACGACGTGAGAAGGGAGGGCTCATAGCAAAATCGACTTCATCTCGAAGTGTGTATATATATATATATTGCCACTACTCTCGCATTGAACTGGCTGTTAGACTCACACACCCACCTATCAGATAGTTCAGTAGAAGTCGGCTGAAATAACAATCAGACAGGCCTCAACTGGAGGCTAACCAACTCCAAAAAAACCATTCTCGGAAGCAATCGAGTCTCGAAACTGCCCAAGTGCGTGGCATTGACTCGCAAACTGTGCGACAGCGAATTCCTCAACTCAGTGCCAATAAGTTTTTGTGATATGGTTTCATGTGTCATGGCGTATCGCTATGAAGCCATGTCACAGTTGTCAGGCGGTCATCGACGAGTACATCTTGGATAAACAACTCGAATCCCTGCGCGACCTCACAGTTGACGACTTCAACATCTGTGCGGACTGTGCAACCATCGTTCCTGATGCGTGCGTGGAGTGCGGTGGCGGAGTGTACGTCCCGCAGAATAAATCGGATACGCCCGACTATTGTCCGGCGTGTCGATCCGACCTCATCGACCGCACCGGACACGACCCCGGTTGGAATTGCGATATCGCGTCTCCCTAACCGACACTGGAGACCTCACAGTATTTTGGCTCCCGTAGACAGTTGAGAGACACCTCTACCACCCAACTGGTGCAGCATCAATGCTCCCCCGGCGAATTCGTAGCCGGTTACAGATGAGTCCCATCGGTTAGAGCTATAGTAGCGTTTGCAAGTCAGTGCACACTCGACCGACCGCTGTCGTGTGATTGGATGTGTCACCAGTTGCGAACGCTACTATAGAAGCCAGTGCTCTAGACGATTCACTGCAATATGCCTCCAATAGCCTCGTGGTTCGTGCTTTGAGGTTCCCCACTCGGCGTGGGTATCGACCTCAGCGACGCGCAACTAATATCCGGTGCGGTGGCCAGCAGAATCAAGCCGCCTTCTCGCACAGAGCAAAAATGACGGCGGAAAAATCGACGCGTGTTTTGACTATATTTGTATATTTATTGGCGTGATCGCAATACAGTCCTGATGTCGAGTGTGTCTGTTTCGATGTCGACTCTCTGGCCGTCGAATTCGAGTTCGAGGTCAGGGTTGTCACTCTCTAGGTCGAGTTCAGGGTCGGCGTACTCGACGTCGAAGTCGTCTGTCTCGATATCGACCTCACCGTCCGAGTCGATCTCGATATCGAAGTCTCTGCTGTCGATTTCGACGTGGCTCCTGAAGATTTCGATGTCGAAGCTGTCACCTTCGATCTCCACGCTGTCGCCGTGGCTCTCGATTTCGAGATCCCCGTTGTGACTTTCGACCTCCCATTCACCATCTCTGAATTCGATGTCGAAGTCATCGCTCTCGACATCGAGGTCGTCACCGTCGTCGCGAAGCTCGAAATCGAGGTCGTTGTCTCGCCCCTCGACCTCGATGTCGGAGCCGTCAATTTCGACATCGAGGTCGTCGCTGTCGATCTCAACGCGGTCGCCTTCGAACTCGTAGTCGACGTCACGGG
>NZ_JBZRPK010000567.1:0-7646 GCF_058382125.1 Haloferax sp. s1 | reverse complement strand
CTCCCGTCCCTGTGCAGGTGCGGGGACTCGAATCAAGGCCTCCCGATTGAGCCATCCCCAACAGATGTAGCCCGCAGCGCCGTGACGCGGTTGAAGCCGACTGTACGAGTTCACTGTCGGTGCAGTGAGTGCGAGGACTGCCGGTGCGTGGTCGAGAACACCCGCGATGAACTGCCGCGCGGTTTCGCTTATATCGCCGTGGTTCGGGTCGAAAAACTGGTTTTCTCCGTTCCACAGCGAGACGTTGATGTGGCACCCGTTCGTCCCGTCGTCGAACGGCTTCGGGAGAAACGTCGCCTGATAGCCGTCTTGCTCGGCGACGCTCTTGACCGTCTCACGGAGAAGGAGGTGTTCGTCGGCGGCTCCGAGACCCGTATGGTGTCCGGTGACGATCTCGTGTTTTCCGGGCGAAAACTCGGGATGATACTTCTTCACGTCGATTCCCTGCGCTTTGAGCGCGTCCACGATGTGTAGGATTGCGTCGTGCGTGCCTCGAATCGACTCCGTTCGGTACGCACCCGCTTCGTCGCCGCGGTTTATCTTTCCGTCCCCGTCCCGGCTGAAAAGGCTGAACTCGCTTTCGAATGCGACCTGTGGGGAGAGTCCCTTCGCTCGGAGGTCGCGTTCGACTGACTGGAGCGACGACCGACTGTCGACGTCCCACGGTTCGCCGTCGAGGGTTCGGATGTTGCAAAGCATCGCACCCGCCCGGTCCGCGTACGGAAGGGGCCGGAACGTTTCGGGGTCGGGACAGAGATGTACCTCACCGACGGCATCGAATCGACTATTCCTGTTTCGGCAGGCGAACGCGTCGTAGACTTGGATGACTTCCGAAAGGGTGACCCCGCTTTCGACGGCTGCATCGACCTCCGATACGTCGACGGTGTTGGCCTGAATCACCCCGCTTGGGGTGACGTACAGCAGTCTGATGAGGTCGATGTTCTGGTCCTCGCACTGGGATTTGACGGTCGATGTGTCGCTCATTAGTTCCTCGCCACTCACATTTTTAGGCCAGCCTAAAAAGTATGACTCCCTAATTACTGATCTAAATTGAGAGCGATGACTTGGATGACGTAATGCAGAACCCCCAGCGTCTGTCCCCGATTTCAATTAGCCGATGGTTGGTTTTCTCGTGAGTTCGGCGTCGCGGTCGCGGTGTTCCGTGTCGACCATCTTGTTTTGTCCCTCGCCAAATCTGTATTCCAATCGACAGCTATAGGGCATAGCAGATCGAATCTGGTTTTGGCTGACCTAAACTTCGAAAGCCATATAATGTTTTAGGCTGGCCTAAATTGTATGGCACGAGACTCACCGACACGTAGAGAGTATATGAAATACGGAGGTGCACTCATCGGCGGCGGCCTCCTCGCCGGTTGTACCGGCGATGCCGCATCTGATTCGACGACGACGGCTTCCGAATCGACGTCGCAGACCGAAACGGCGACGGCGACGGCAACGGAGTCTGAAGGTGACAGTAGTTCGTACACGGTCTCGATGGCCCCGATGGGCGAAGTCGAGTTCGACGAAGTCCCCGAGACGGTGTTTACGATTCTCGGCCAGCACGCTGGCATGGCGCTCGCGCTCGGATACGGCGACGCGATAAACGCCATGCACGGGCCTTCGTACCACCAGTCGCTGTGGAGCAACTTTATCCACCATCTCGACGGCGTCACCGTCGATTGGGAAGGTATCTACTCCTCGTGGCCCCCGACGAAGGAGAAACTCTACGAACTCGACAGCGACATCCACCTCGCCGACCCCGCGAAGGTCGATTCGGCGGAAGGCTGGAACATGAGCGACATCGAAGAAATCGAGCAAAACGTGGCTCCGTGGTTCGGAAACACGTTCAGTGACACCCACCAGAAGCCCCCCGCGGAGTGGGTCGATTCGTACGAGTACTACACGCTCTGGGAAATCTTCGGAAAGGTCGCGCAGGTGTTCCAAGAAGAAGAACGCTACGAGGCGCTTTCGAGCATTCATGACTCGTTAGTCTCGGACATCGAATCGAACCTCCCGCCGGAGAGCGAGCGCCCGACCGCGGCGATGGTGCTGTTTTCGAGCTCCGACGACAACATGTGGGGCTACAAGATGAACCACCCGGGCTACTACTCCGCGCACACCCGGCCGATGAAGACGACAGACGCACTGGCGTCCGCAATCGGCGAGGGCTACGGCGAGGACGGCGGCAATATCAAACTCGACTACGAGATTCTGCTGGAAGCCGACCCGGACGTGCTTCTCGTGTTGGGTCCGATGACGGACTACTTCAACATCGACGACATCCGTGCGGACTTAGAGAACCACGAGGTCGCAAAAGAGCTGACCGCAGTCAAGGAAGGCCGCGTGTTCACGCAGGGCGCGCGCAGACACGGCCCGCTTCTCAACCTCTTCCAAATCGAGATGACTGCCAAGCAACTCTACCCCGAGCAGTTCGGCGAGTGGCCCGGCTACGTCAACGGCGAGCCGTACCCGGACATCCCGGCTGACGAACAGCTCTTCGACCGCGACCGCGTCGCGGAAATCGTCACCGATGGCGTAAACTGAGCATGGAACCCCAATCAATCCTTGCGCAGTGCGAAGATGCCGGTGTCGAACTCGTCAGACTGCTGTACGTCGGCAATGACGGGCACACTCACGGCCATTCGGTAAAGCGGGCGCACCTCGAAGATGCGCTCGAATCCGGCATCCAACTGCCCAAGTTGATCCAGTCGTTCAACGCGCTCGGCATGCGCGTGAAAGACGCCGATTTCGACGCCGTCGGCGAGGTTCGACTGGTTCCAGACCGTTCGACGTTTCGTGTGCTTGACCACGAAGACAGCGTCGCGGCCGTCTGCTGTTCGCTGTACGAAATCGACGACCAGACGCCGTGGGCGGCCGACCCCCGGTCTGCACTCTCCGGGTTCATCTCGACGCTCGCGGACGACGACGTGGTCCCTTCGACCGCACTGGAAAGCGAGTTTCACTTCTACACCTCGGAAGACGGCGACGACGAGCCGCACGGTACTCGCGGACTCTACGCGACGGCCAGTATGCGCGAGTTCAACGACATCGTCTTAGAGACCATCGACGCACTCGAAGCCCAGCAGATTAACGTCAAAAAGCACTGTCCGGAGTACGCCGCCGGCCAACACGAACTCGTCACCAAACACCGGGAGGGACTTACCCCAGCCGACGATTACGTGTTCCTCCGGGAGACCGTGGCTGCCATCGCCGAATCTCACGGCTTCGAAACCACGTTTCTCCCGTTCCCGTTCGAGACCGCGACGAACGGCTGCCACATCAACCTCTCGCTGTGGAACGACACGAACCTGTTCGCACCGACCGACTCGGACAGGGCGCTGAGTTCGACTGGGCGCCACTTCGTCGGCGGCGTCCTCGCTCATCTCCCGGCGTTGCTCGCGCTCACGTCGCCGACCGTGAACTCGTACGCGCGACTCCAACCGCAGTCCGGTGCGGCGGCATTCGGATGTTGGGGCATCGGGAATCGGGAAGCCGCAATCCGCGTCCCCGAAGTCCCGACGAACAAGCGCGAAACCGCAACACGAATCGAGTTCCGGCCCGCGGACAACACGGCGAACCCATACTTGTCGTTACTCGGACTCTTGGCCGCGGGTTGGGACGGCGTGCAGAACGAAATTGACCCGGGACGGCCGCTCGACGAAGACCCCGGAAACTGTAGCGACGAGTTGCTGGACGAGCGCGGTATCGAACGACTCCCGCAGACGCTCGGCGAGGCGCTCGACGCGTTGGAGAAAAACGAGGTACTTCGGGAGGCCCTCGGCGAGCAGTTGTTCGATTCGTATCTGACGGTCAAACGGCACGAATGGGACGTGTTCACTGCGAGCGCGGCCACGTGGCAACAGGACATCTACCGTGAGGCGTTCTAAAGTCCGGTAACTCGAATCCGCAATCTCGGCCCCGCACTTTTCAGACACTTAACACACATTCAGCGTTGACGAACGCTCGTGCCTGATTGAATTTCAATGATTTACTGTGAACTTTTATGGCTTCTCCTCACGAATCCTTCAGTTGCAATGAGTTCCCAAGAGACAGTCCGACGGCAAGCCGACACCGTCAGTGAGAACCCACTTAGACTCGAAGAAGAGAAAGCCGAACAGGTAATCGAGGCACTCAACACTGACCTCGCAGACGCGTACGTCCTTTACCACCAACTCCACAAGCACCACTGGAACGTCGAAGGTGCAGAACACCTCGATATTCACGTCTTCCTCCAGGAGGCGTACGAGGATGTCGAGGAAGCCGCTGACGACATCGCCGAGCGTATTCAGGCGCTCGGGGGCGTCCCACACGCCAGTATGGCCACACTCTCGGACGCCGCAACGGTTGAAGCCGAAGACGAGGATGTCTACGACATCCGCACGTCGCTCTCGAACGACCTCGAAATGTACGGTGATATCATCGAAAGCTACCGCGAACACATCGGACTCGCCGAAGGGCTCGGCGACTACGCGTCCGGTGAAATGCTTCGGGAGCAACTCGTCGATCTCGAAGAGCACACCCACGTCATCGACCACTACCTCGAAGACGACACGCTTGTCCTCGAATCTGCGACGAAATGACCGTCTAACCTTTCTACTCTACTTCGGGTGGTTTATCGTCGGTCCGCCCCGGAAGTTCCAGTTCGATTTCGAGTTCGGGGTCACCGACTCCGTCAAAGTCGATTTCGAGTTCGACAGGCTCACCGAACGCGAACGGAAGTTCCCACTCGTCGGTGACAATTTTCAGTTCATCATCATCGCGAAGTTGTTCGCCGAGCGTTATCAGAAACTCGCCCGCGTCACTGGCGTCGAGGCGGAAGTCCTGGTCGAACTTGCGTCCGGTTCGAATGGTCGTTCGTTCGCTCTCCGTCGTGGCAGACGTCTCTTCGTCACTCGCCGTTTCTTCGCTCATTGAATTTTCCTCACTCATCGAATCACGTCGACGGTCATGTCACTCGAAATCCATCCGTCGGTATTTCCTGCTTCGAGGAAAACTGATTTGCCGGGGCGACTCTCACAGATAGCTATCTCAGGGCCTTGTTGCGGCTCCTGATCCGAAGTTGTCTCCGAGTGCGACTGGGCACTGGTGGTCATTGAATCGGTTTAGGTAGGCCTAAACTAAAAAGAGTGCGGTTTGCGGCGGGTCTCTCATCTTCGATCATCTGTGATATGTCGTTCACCGAGAGATTCACACATTACATCAGTCTACGGAGCTGGATGTGCTGTCTCGGCTGCTTCGAGAGGTTGAAGCGGTGTATCGAGTCGCTCAACACGGTTACCCTCGTTGCGGGTGCCTGCGTTTTTTTCCCGATACACGAGTGGTATCCAGACACCAAATTAAATATAGCGAAATACAATGTATCAGTTCGGCACCAAACATGGGTGGCACTATCTAGCGTAGTGAATATACGTTTGATTCGTACGTCTCGCGTACTCTATCGCCCCAATTGTGGGTGTACGTGTCGATAATGTCGCCAGCGACGTCACCGCGGAGGTACTTGACGATGCCGCGGTCCCCGGTTCGGTCGCGAAGGTGCGTGGTGAAGAAGTGCCTGAAGTAGTGGGGGGTGACGTTCTCTTCTCGGTCGCCGCCCGTCCGGTACCAACCTGCATCGGTTGCGTGCGAGGTGACGATGTGGTGGACCGCGTCTGGGACTAGTCGCTTTCCCCACCCGGATGCGGTCCCGACGAAAAGCGGTTCCGCGGGGGAGGTCGTATCCGGTCGAATCGCCAGCCAACGCAGGAGAACAGCTTCCAACTCGTCGTCCACCGGGATAACCGTCGAGCGTTTTCGCTTGTTCGAGGCAGTTCGCGTCTCGCCGTTCGTGACGCCCCCGGCGCTCGGGTCGGCGGAGACGTATATCGACGGTCCTCGCCCATCGAGGGTGGCGCGAGTCGATACATCGGCAAGCGGTGTATCCTCCGAGAGCGAAAGGTCTCGAAGGTCGAGGTTGCACAGTTCGCCGACGCGCATCCCCGTCTTGAGGAGTGTCACCACCAGTGCGTGCTCCAGTGGATGGTGGATTCCGCGGACAAACTCCCGCATTTGCGGTACCGATAGCTCCCGTCGCGCTGGATTGGTGTCGATGCGCTCGTCCATCTCCTCCATCACGAGACCCATCGGATTGGAATCGAACACACCGACCTGGGCCATGTAGGCGTAGAACCGGTGGAGATACGAGGCGTATGTTGCGACTGTACTCGATGCGACCGCGCGGTTCCTGAGCGTGTGTATCCACGCCATGCAGTCGCGGTGGGTGGCTTCGTCGACCGACCGCGCGGTTCCTGCGGGGTTGCGCGAGGGGTCGCCGAGGAACGATTCAAATTCTCGAAGGACGCGCTCGTACGCATCGCGAGTCCGGTCGGATTTCCCGTGGTACGTCATATCCTGTAGAAAGTAGCCGACCGGGTCGGCCACATCGGCCGGTCGCTCAGCGGCCATCGTCCTCCGCAAGCGTGTACCCGCCATGGCGACCGCTGTACACAACTCGACCGGACGACTGGAGTTCTTGCAGCGTCGATTCGAGACGGTCTTCGATGTCGTCCGTCAACGCCGAAACGAGGTCGTCCCACGAATGGTGTGAGTCGGTCGCCAGCGTCTCGATAACGCGGTCTTCGAGTCGATCATTATTTCTAGGCGAATGTGTGTGATTAGAATGGTCGTTCTGAAGGCCTGTTTCACCCCCTTCTACCCCGGGGGTTACGGCTGTCTCATCACCTTTCGAAGGCACCTCGAAATCTGCCCGTCCTGCCTGTACCATAGTCCTGACAAATTCGCTTTGGCTCATGCCGAGTCGGTCGGCGTGGTCCTTCCAGATGGCCTTCTGGTGTGCCGGGAGGTAGGTTTGGACCGTCGCTCGGTCGCCCTCGTCGCTCATGGTCGGGTTGACTCGGGGGGTGATATTCAATCTACTGGCACAGTCCAGAATAAGAGAGTTTATCCGAATCTGTACTAGTGGATTTTTGGCGCGGAATTGGACTTATCGTGATTAGTGCAACCCTCATTTTGCCTGTTTGCATGTACAAATCAGAATAAGTCTATTACCATCGAAGCCACCGATTTCGGCCGTTTCGGGCGAATCTGTGGATACACCAAAATTCAGTTCTTTTTTGAGCAACGGAATTGGCCAGACATTGTTCTATTTATGTGACGAGTCCCATAATTTGGATAGTTGTTCTGACCCCGTTCACCCCGGAGTAACAGATGATAGATGTACTTCTAGCGGGTTCGTTATTTCGAGATACAATTCTCTGAATTATTACAAAACTGCCACAGGTACTCTTTGACGCGTTTCTTATTTCTTCTATACTAGTTCTGTAATTAGATTTGAAATATACGATGAATTGAATCTTGTATTTTATTAGCCAACTTGACGAATCCGAGCCTCAATTCCTATCGAATATTCCTTCTGATGACGAGTAGAAATTTATTAGAAAATTCAGAGCCTCCCACGTGTTAAAATAGATATTCTGTGTTAGTTTCTTTTCTAGTGTACTGTTGTTGGTAATACACTGACTTTCCGTCTAACACAACTGCAGGGGTATTGTTCTACTCGGACACAAAGACGAACCAAATCGGGGTGGGTCTCGCCGATACGTTTGGCATTCCTTGGTTGGAACGCAGCGTGCAAGCAAGTGGCCCGACAC
>NZ_JBZRPK010000568.1:0-7681 GCF_058382125.1 Haloferax sp. s1 | reverse complement strand
CTCGTGTATAATGTTAACAACCAACACAAATATACGCTCGCATTGGTAAGTTCTAGAAAGTCGGGGTCATGGCAAAACGAGACCGGGGTGACCATATCCTCACCGATTGGGACTGCGTGCTCGATGCGCTCGCGGACCCGTCACGCCGCTACGTCCTCGAATATCTGCACGACAGGACGGAGCCCGCGTCGGTGTGGGACCTCGCTGTCGCGCTCGCGGTTCGCACGACCGACCAGCCACCGGACGAAGTCGACGTACAGGTAGTCGAACAGGCTGAAACGGGTATCGTCCACATCCACTTGCCGAAACTCGAAGCGGCCAATCTCGTGGAGTCGGCCGGTGAGACCGTCTCGCTGACAGCCCACGCACAGACGCTCCCGTTGTTCACACCGGCGTATCGCGGTGTCGTTCGACCGGCAGCGGGAGAAGACGAACACCGAGAACGAACGCGAGAGGGAGAAGGAGGGTCTTAGACGAGCGGTTCGACGAGGTCGCGACCCGCATCGAGGAGCGTCGAGACCGCGTCTTCACTTCCCGCCTCGGCGTAGACCCGCATCTTCGGCTCTGTTCCGGACGGGCGGACGAGAACCCACGAACCGTCGTCCAAGAGGAGTTTGAAACCGTCAAGCGTGACGACCTTGGCGATGTCGCGGCCGGCGACCGTCTCGGGGAGTTCGTCCTCCAACTCGTCGATGACGCGTGCTTTCTCCGAGTCGGGGCACTCGACGCTTATTTTGTCGGCGACGATATCGCCGAACTCGTCGCTGATGCGGTCGAGGCGGGCGTCGAAGTCTTCCTCGGCCGCGGCGCAGGCCGCGAGCAGCGCCATGAGAACACCGTCTTTCTCGCGCACGTGGCCGCGGATGGAGAAGCCGCCGGACTCTTCGCCACCGATGAGCGCGTCGTGTTCGCGCATCGCGTCGGCGACCCACTTGAAGCCGACTGCCGTCTCGAAGACCTCCTCGCCGTGCGCCTCGGCGATACGGTCGATGAGAAACGTCGTCGAGACGGTCCGGATTGCCGGACCGGAGTCAGATTCGAGCAGGTAGTCGTAGACGGCGGCGAAAAAGAGGTTCTCGTCGAGGACGCCGCGGTCGGGCGCAGCGATAGCGATGCGGTCTGCGTCGCCGTCGTTCGCTACACCGAGGTCGGCGTCGTGTTCGTCCATCGCGTCGACGAGTCCACCGAGGTACTCTTCGGAGGGTTCCGGCGAGATACCGCCGAAGTCGGCGTCGCGCTCACAGCGCCGGCGGATGACTTCGGCACCGGCCGATTCGAGCAGGGCGTCGGTGACGCCGCGACCGCTCCCGTGCATGGCGTCGTAGACGACCGTCAGCCCGGAGATGTTGTCGCCGACGAGGTCGATAGCGTGGTCGGCGTGCGGTGAGACGATGTCGACGCGTTCGATAGTGCCGCGCTCGGACTCGGGTAGGAGGTCCGGTTCGGCGAGGTGTGCGGCGACGGCGTCGGTCACTTCGGGAAGCGCCGGTGCGCCGTCGGACGGGATGAACTTCACGCCGTTGTACTCCGGCGGGTTGTGCGAGGCCGTGACCATGAGCGCGCCCGAGAGGCCGCGGTCGGCGATGGCGTAGGCGACGAGCGGAGTCGGACAGTCCCGTTCCGGCAGGAGGACGTCGAAGCCGTTTCCGGCGACAACCTCGGCGAGCGATTCGGCGAATCCGGGCGAGGTCTCGCGGGCGTCGTAGCCGATGAGTACCGGCTCCGTATAGCCCTCGTCGGCGAGATAATCCGCGACCGCCTGTCCGACGATTCGGACGCGGTCGTCCGTGAACGTGTCCAACGTGGCGCGCCACCCATCCGTCCCGAAGGAGATTTCGTCCATATGCGCACCTCTCTGCGGTGAGCCAAAAAACTACGTTACGTGTCGGCGACGCTCTGTGATTTCGACTCGACGAGCGCCAGTTTCTGCTTCCGTTTGAGCTGTTTAATCTCGTACTCGCGGGACATCGCCGCCGACTTCGAGTCGTACTCCTCGACGTGGACGAGTTCGACTGGCGTGCGCCCGCGAGTGTACTTCGCTCCCTCACCGGCGTCGTGTTCCGCGACGCGTCGCTCGACATCGGTCGTGTAGCCGGTGTACAGCGAGCCGTCGCTACACTGGAGGACGTAGACGAAATGCACGGGAGAATGGTTCGGTGGCGGGGGTATGAATCCAGCGTCAGACATTGCGCCCAAACAGAGAGTTCACACGTGATTCACGTTGTGCAGAAAAGGTCGATACGGTCGATTCGCTTAAATCGGCCACTGGAACCCACGAAGTCATAGAAATCGAAGTTGACGAGACACTAGACGAGGGGTGTTTAGCGCAAATCGAAGGCGTTGCGAGTATTTCTATGCAAGACAACGTCGTAGAAGTCACGTGCACGGACTCGACAGCGAAGGTGAACGCGATCGAGTACGTCGATACCGATTCAAATATTGTAGATATCAGCATTAAGTCACCGTCGCTGGAGGAACTGTTTCTCGCTGTCACCGATTCGGAGGCTATCGCATGAGTTCCCGAGTGTCCACTATCGCACTCGAAGACCTCCGGCACGTGTTTCGCGACCGCCTCGTTTGGGGCGCATTCGCCCTCGTGACACTACTTATGGTCCCAACGTTTTGGGGACTACTTGGGTCAAGTGTGCATTCCGTTGAAACACGGATTGCGAATTTACCACTCGATTTCAGGATGTATCTCGTCATCCTTGTTGCTGTAATCAGCTACAACGCGATTGTAAGCGAACGGGAGGCGGGAACGATACGGTTAGTTCTCGGCCTGCCCGGCACTCGAAGAGACCTGATACTCGGGAAATTAGTTTCTCGCCTGACAGCGGTTTTACTCACATTAGTACCCATCCTCATTATGCTCGAAGGTATTCTGCTCCTTCGAACCGGAGAGCACTATCTGGGACTGTATACGCCAATCGCGCTCTGGATGATTTTCTACGCAATCGTCTGGACCTGTTTCACAATCGGACTGTCAGCGACGTTCTCGACGCAGTATCGCGTGTTAGCGGCACTCGCTGTGACGTACCTTTCGCTCAGTACGCTTGTGGATATTTGGGGAGCACTCGTCCAACCAGTATTTGCACTCCTCTTCACGGGAAGTACGTCGACAGACGCGTACGCCACCCTCGGAACCGCGAGTGGACCGCTCTGGGTTCGCTACGCTGGACGAGCGAATCCAATACAGACGTTCCAGTCGAGCGGCCGGTGGATTACCTCGCTGGTGGACCCGACGACGCAGATAACCAACACACTCCCGAACGTATTTGGGATCTGTATTCTCGTCGTATTCGGGGCGGGACCGATGCTACTCGGCTATTACCGCTTCCAGCGAGCAGATCTAGGGTGAATATTAGACAGTCGAGTGATTTTCTCGTGTAGGACGAGAGGGTGCGAATTGCGAGCCACGACACAACCCAAGACAATCCCTACTCTGCACGGGCACCCGCCACCGCACGAGCAATCAATCCCGCCTGCGAACCCGCGATAAACCCGGCATCGACGCTCACCACCGAAAGGCCGGTACACGACTGAAGCATCCCCAGAACTGCCGCTTCGCCATCACCCCCCTGTCCGTAGCCGGTAGAGACAGGGAGACCAATGACAGGCGTATCGACGAGACCGGCGACGACGGTGGGAAGCGCACCCTCACGTCCGGCGGCGACGATGAGCACGTCGGCATCGCGGAGGCTGTCGAGGTGATCGAGAACGCGGCCGAGGTGGGCAACGCCGACATCTTCGATGCGTTCGACATTTGCGCCCATCTCGCGGAGCACGACGGCCGCTTCGCCCGCGGCCTCGGCGTCCGAGGTGCCGCCGGTGACGATGGTGACGGTGGCATCGAGTTCCGGGCGCTCGAACGACGAATCACAGGCGACGACCGTCTTCGCTCGGGCGTCGCGGTCGATATCGCACTCGGGGAGCGCGTCGGCGACGGCCTCGGCGTGGTCGGGGCTGGCGCGTGTGACGAGCGCACGGCCGCTCGTCTCGACCGCCGCGACGGCGAGCGTCGCAGTCTCGTCGGGCGTTTTTCCTTCCGCGAGAATCGCTTCGGGAAGCCCGCGTCGCGTCTCTCGGGCGGCGTCGAATCGTCCGGCACCGGTCGTCGCGTACCCCGCGAGTTGTACTTCAGCCTCCGCGGGCGAGAGAGAACCGTCCGCGACGGCATCCAGAATGTCGCGCATGGCCGCACGTTGGCCCGAGGCGTACTCATACCCGTCGTTCTTGCTCAGCAAGGGAAAGAATATATAAGTGGAGATTGTTCCTTCGAAATCCGTCCTCATAGAAGCGCCATAACCGCCAAATACGGCGGTATTAACGTCCAATATAGGAAAATTTATTAAAGGGGAATCGGTAGGACATCCTGTATGGCAGACCTCATTGTCAAGGCAGCCGTCAAGGAAGCGCTCAACGACAAGAACGTGGCCTCGGACTTCTACGACGCTCTCGACGGGGAAGTCAAGGAGCTTCTCGAAGACGCTGCTCGCCGTGCTGAGCAGAACGACCGTAAGACGGTCCAGCCCCGCGACCTGTAAATCGGTCTTAGACCTCTCGTTCTTTTATAACCGACCGTAGAGCGACTGCGTCGTCCACGGAAGAAATCGAATCGAGCGAGTAGCTGGCTTCCGAGTTACAACTCGATGCTATCGACGCCGTCGTCGGTGCCGACGTAGACCGTCTCTGCGAGTCCGGCGAAAATACCGTGTTCGACGACGCCGGGCATCTTCGAGAGCGACGTTGCGAGCGAGTTAGGGTCGTCGATAGTCCCGAAATCGCAGTCGAGGACGAGGTTCCCGTTGTCGGTGACGACCGGGCCGTCTTTTTTCTCGGCGCGGCGGAGCGTCGGGTCGCCGCCGAGGTCCGTGACGGTGGCCGCGACGGTGCTCCGAGCAGATGGCAACACTTCGACCGGAATCGGGTGTGAAAGTGTCTCCGCGGTCTTCGAGGGGTCGGCGACGACGAGAAAACGGTCTGCGAACGCATCGACTACTTTCTCGCGGGCATGTGCCGCGCCGCCGCCTTTGACGAGCGCGCCGTCGGTCGTTTCTACCTGGTCGGCCCCGTCGATTGCGAGGTCGATAACGTCCACTTCATCGAGGTCGACGAGCGGAATCCCACACTCGCGAGCGAGTTCGCGGGACGCAAAGGAGGTCGGAACGCCTCGAACGTCCAGTCCGTCGGCCACGAGGTCGCCGATGGCTCGGATGGCGAACGCCGTCGTGCTCCCGGTGCCGAGGCCGACAACCATGCCGTCTTCGACTGCTTCGACCGCCCGCTCCGCGGCGCGGCGCTTCTGCTCGTCGGTTCCGCCGGTAGTTTTCATATCTCAGGCGACTCGCGCGGCGAGTAAAAATGGACGCGGTTAGGTCCGCGTGATGACTCTGACGACCGCCTCAGAGTCGGTCCAAGACGGCGTCGGCGTCGTAGGCCAGCGAGATAGAACGCGTTCGGCCGCGGCCTTCGATTTCGGTGTACCGCGCTTCGATAACGCCGAGTTGGTCGAGTTTGTTCACGAGTTCGGAGTAGCGCGTGTAACCCAGTCCGGTCTCCTCGTTGAACGCCTCGTAGACCTCGCCGGCGCGTTCGCCGTCGAACTCGGCGACGACGCGGACCAGTTCGCGCTCGGGGTCCGAAAGCCCACGAAGGCACCGTGAGAGATGGACGTACTTCGACTTATCGTAGGCAGCCTCCACGTCCTCCATATCGACCGTTCTGGAGGCGCGCATCTCGGCGTGGAGACCAGCACGGCGGAGCAAGTCGATGCCGACGCGCAGGTCGCCGCTATCGGCAGTGAACTCGGCGACTTTATCGAGTTCCGGCGCGCCGATGACATCCTCGTGGAAACCGCGTTTGGTCCGGCCGCGGAGGATATCGACGATTTCGTCCACGTCGTAGCGCGGGAAAAACACCTCTTCGGGCCGGAAGACGCTCTGGACGCGCCCGTCGAGTTCGTCGATGACATCGAGCGAGAGGTCCGACGAGATGATGATGACACCGATACGCGCCCCGGAGTGCGCCTCGTGGGCGCGAAGGAGCGAGTAGAGCGTATCGGAGGCCTCGTTCTCGTAGAACAGGTAATTCACATCGTCGAGGGCGACGACGAGCACTTCGTCGTCTTCCACGAGACGGTCGGTAATCTGGCCGAACAACTTCTTGAACGAGATACCCGACGACGGGGGTTCGTACTCGAAGATATGCTCGAAGACCCGCGAGAAGACCGCGTAGCGGGTCGAATCGACCTGGCAGTTCACCCGGACAGTTCGGACGCCAGACTGCGTGCCCAACTCGCCGAAGAGTTTCTGTACCGCGGTGGTCTTGCCCGTGCCCGGTGGACCACGAACCATCGTGTTCAGGGGGCGAGAGCCGCGAACCGCCGGGCGAAGCGCGTACTTCAGGCTCCGGAGTTGGCTCTCGCGGTGGTTGAACGTCTCCGGAACGTGGTCAATCTCGAAGACGTGTTCGTCGCGAAACACCGTCTCGTCCCACGACAGCATCCCCTCTTCGGGGTCCTCCCTCATCGAGTATAGTACCACGCGCAGGGGACTTAATCGTTTACCGGATACCGTCGGACGGGAGGCGGACGGAACTAGAAAGTCGAGCGTCGAACTGAACGGAGAGTTCGAGCGTCGGACGCCGCCTACTGAAGGAGTTGGTAAATACGGTAGAACGCGAATCCGGCGATGAAGACGCCGAGGAGACCGACCCCGAGAACGAACAGTCCGGAGTTTCCCTGCGCGAACGACCCCAACGCGGGGAGCGCGAAGGTCAGCAGTCCGATAGCGGCCGCGAAGATGAGAAACACCAGGTACACACTCGTCCCGAGTACGTGCCAGAGGGCGTTCTTCATGGCCCGATACGTAATTTCGTACTGCTCTTCGGGCGTGAGTTGGTTGGAGGGCATGAACTGAATATTGTCTATGAAGTGTAATAAAAGAAGGCGGGTGGTCGGCATCGATTCCAGCAGTAGAGAGATATGCTGACGAAAGATAAGATTGGTTAACAATCTACTGACTGACGTCGGACGATGTCAATTGGGGGCGCCGACAAAACCATAGCAATCTGAAACAAAATGTCAAATGTAGTGATGGAATGGCAGCCAGTTCATTATGCTCGCGTCTGTGACCAATGACTCACGACTCACTCTCAAGACGGGCGATGCTCGCGGTTCTCGCAGCAGGAACCAGTGGGTGCGTTGGACAAGTGCTTGAAACTCGTCCGAAAGTGGCGATGACGGGTGTGCGTCTCCACAACTGGACGGAGTACCCGGCAACAGTTCAGCTGAAATTGTTCCGAGAGTCGGAACTCGTCCTCGACGAGGAAGTCTCACTGGGGCCGTTGTCGAGTGAAGATTCGAGTTCCGTCGCTTCGTTTACGCCCGACTGGTCGGTCGAACCAGCACACTACCGTCTCCAGTTAGCGGAGGCGGACAGCGAAGCGAGTCTCGACCGGCGTCTCCCGCCGGAGGATTACGCGTGGGATGGCTGTTCGTACATCGACGCCGACCTCGAAAACGGCCGAGGACCCTATCGAAAAACCGGTCCTGACGCACCGAAGTGGTTCGAAATGCACCTACAGACGGTTATCGAAGACAGTTTTTCAACCGAATACTGTCCCGACCAGTAGTACGGACACAGAAAGCGTATTGCGACTCCCTCGCCACTCCACCCATGCC
>NZ_JBZRPK010000569.1:0-7742 GCF_058382125.1 Haloferax sp. s1 | reverse complement strand
GGAGATGACATCGTCTACCTCCTCGGCGAGTTCGAAGAACCGTCGGATACCCGAGGGCGGAACCTGTTCGACGCGGTCGGAAAGGTGGTCGCCGAACGTCATGGCGACACAGAGAGTCGGTCGTCGTCGTCGCCGTCGCCGAGTTCGATGCCCTCCTCCTTGTAGGAGTCCATCACGAAGTGCGTCACCGTCTTGGTGACTTCCGGGATGGGGGCGATGCGCTCGGAGACGAAGTTCGAGACGGCGTGCATCGACTCGCCTTCGACTTCGATGAAGAAGTCGTAGGTACCGGAGACGAGTCTGAGCGTCGCAACTTCCGGAAACCGCGCGATACGGGTGGCAATCTCCTCGTATCCCGTCTCACGGTCGAGTTCCACGTCGACTTCGACTTGCGCTCGGACGTGTTCCTCGTCGACGCGGTTCCAGTCGATAACGGCCTGGTAGCCGCGGACGACCCCGTCGTCTTCGAGTTCGTCGAGTGCTGCTGCCACTGCCTCGGCGTCTGCGCCCAGCTGGCGGGCGATGTCGTCTACACTCTCTCGAGCGTCGTGACGCAGCAAGTCGAGCAGTGACTGCTTGTCCATGGACACTCCGTTGCGGGCATCATTGAAATGGTTTACCCATGCGGGGGGAATTGTCACGATTCCTGTACCCGTCCGACACGAGCGACCGACAAACCGACGAACGGCGATGCGGTCCCGCAGAAAACTATTACCAGTGTGCACCGAGACGGAGCAGGTATGGACAACAACTTCGATTGGCTCACGCTCGACGACGACGAGGAGGTTCTCTGGGCGGACACGCCGCACCCGTACAGCCTCGTGCCGTCGTTTATCATCGGCGTCCCGCTTTCGCTGGTTCTCATCGGGATTCCGATGCTCGTCGGCGCGTACCTCACGCACAAAAACACCAACTACGTCGTCACTTCCGACGCCCTCTACCGCAAGACGGGCGTCGTCTCGCGGAGCGTCCAGCGCATCGAATTCGAAAAGGTACAGGACACATCCTACGGCCAGACGTTCTTCGGCGCGCAGTTCGGCTACGGTTCGGTCAACATCAGCACCGCGGGCGGAAGCGGCATCGAAATGAGTTTCCAAAACGTCGCGGAACCGCAGTCGCTCCAGACGCTCATCAACGAGCGACTCAAGCGCGAGCGACGGGCTGGGCGTGAGTCCGAATCGAACGGGAAGGCGGCCGTTCTCGACGATATTCTCGTGGAACTCCGTTCGATTCGGGAAGCCGTCGAAGACGGTGGTGCGACTGCCGGTGTCGACGCCGACACCGATTCGACGGCGGAAACGGCGAACACCGACCCGAGCGACTTCGAGTTTGACGCGACCACGACCGACGAGCAATGACCGCGGGTGAGGAAACGCCGACACCCGAGCGAGATTCGGCTTCGACCGACGCGTCCGACATCGGCAACGCGAACGCCGAAGCCATCGACGACATCGACGACTGGATGGCCCGCGGAGCCGACGAAACCATCGTATGGACGGGCCAGCCGCGGATTCAGACGGTCATCCCCGCGGTCTTCGTCGGTGTGGGTATCATCGCGGGCGTCGCGTTCATTGCGGTGACGGTGGGTGAACCGCTCGCCGGACTCCTCGGCGTCGTCGGCCTTGCCGCGCCGCTGTGGGCGTACCTTCGCGTCGCCAACACGCGCTTTGTCATCACCGACGCGGCGCTCTACCGCAAGACGGGCGTCCTCTCACGGAGCGTCCAGCGCGTCTCGCTAGAGCACGTCCAGAACAGCGCGTTCACACAGGGAATCACCGGGAAGATGTTCGATTACGGCACCGTCTCGGTCGAGGTTGCGGGCGGCGGTGGTATCCGATTCGAGAACGTAAACGACCCGCAGGCGCTCCGGAACCGAATCGAGAGCCGCCTCGAACGCGACGAACTTCCGGGAACCGTCGAGCAGTGGACCGCCGTTCTCGACGAGGTTCGGTCGCTTCGGGCGGCGCTGGAGTAGCTCCTATTCGACTCTCGACTAGACTGTCTATCAGTAAATAAAAGACAGATGGGAGCCATTTTACAATAGTGAAAATGAGTGATTGGAAACATTTCATCGCGCTCTTTTTGCTTGGCACCCTCGCACTCTCCAGTATTGCGCTTTTCGTCGGATTCGCCGATTACGACTACCACTACACGTACGAACGTGAGGTAGACCACTTCCCACCCAGAGTCTACCCGACCGATTACTCTGCCCTCCAACCGGAGAGTCAGCAAGTCGTCGACGAAGCACTCGAAACGGGACGCGTCACGAGACAAAACGGTTCAGCGATACCGAGTGTGAAAAAATCGTCACTACCGAGTGAGGGTTCCACCGAGACTAATTTTGGCAGTCGCTTGTATGTAAACGAGTCAAACCTATCGGAAATCGCGAGCGAAGGCATCAAACGAGATGGCCGCAAGTATCTATTCACGGCATCTCGGTCGTTCGATTGGACCGACCCGAGGACGTTCGGTCCGATGCTGCTCGGAATCCTCTGCGGTGGTGGCGTTCTTGCGACCATTCGGTCAAGTATCAAGGATTCGATGGTCCGGTAACCGTCCGAGGTCCGTCCTCTGAAAAGCGATGGAGACGTGACCTTAGTCGTCTGCCGGGCTGACCGATGGGTCGCTCGTTTTCGTCGCGTTCCCGGCGAATCCGACACCGGCGAGGATGAAGGCGAACAGGACCAGCGGCGAGAGGTAGCCGAACAGGTAGTACGGTGCGTAGCTGAACGTCGCAACGCCGAGGACGCCGGACATGTACGCGCCGCCGGCGTGCCACGGAAGAAGCGCGCCGGTCGGCGTCCCCGCCGACTCGATGGCCTGCGAGAGGTCCGAACTGTCGAGACCGAACTCGTCGTAGGTGTTGCGAAGCGTCATGCCCGGAACGACGATGCTCATGTACTGCTGTGCGGTGAGCGCGTTGGTTAGAATCGCGGAGATACCGGTCGCGGCGACGAGCGACCCGGTACTGCGAACACCGCGTTCGAGGCGGTGGGCGAGAACCGCGAGGAAACCCGTCTGTTCGAGGAGTCCGCCGAGCGTCAGCGCCGCGACGACGATAGCGATGGTCCACGCCGAACCCGAGACGCCGCCGGAAGCGAGGAGACTGTTGACGAGTTCCGAACCCGTTTCGGGACCGGTGCCGCTCATGAACGTCTGCCAGGCAGTGACGAACGAAGCGCCCTGCACGAGAATGCTCGTGAACGCGCCTGCGAAGGCACCGGCGAGGAGCACCGTCAGTGCCGGATAGCCGGCCGCGGCGAGGCCGAAGGTGACGGCAAGCGGGAGGAACGCGAGAAGCGAGATATCGTAGGTCGACGCGAGTGCGGTCTGAATCTCGGCGATTTGCCCGGCCGGAATCGTCCCGGAGATGCCGAGACTCAGCACGACGAAGCCGACGATAGAGAGGCCGAACGCGACGAACGTCCCAGTTCGCATCGCGTGGATGTGGTCGTAGAGGTCGGTGTTCGTCACGGCCGCTGCGAGGTTTGTCGTGTCCGAAAGCGGCGACTGCTTGTCACCCGCGTACGCGCCGGTGAGGATGGCACCGGCGGTCATCGGCGCGGGAACGCCGAGTCCGGAGCCGATGCCGATGAATGCGACGCCGAGCGTCCCGACGGCGGTCCACGACGACCCAATGGCGAACGTGGTGATGCCGACGAGGATAGCCGTCGCAGGAAGGAACACCTGCGGTGAGAGTAGGTCGAGGCCGTAGTACATCAGCGTCGGAATCGTCCCCGCGGCGACCCACGTCGAGACGACACCGTAGATGGTAAACAGGATGAGAAGCGCCTGTAACCCCATCGAGAGACTCCGTTCGATTCCTTCGTAGAGGTCTTCCCACGTATATCCCCAGACGAATCGGCCGAGAAGGCCAACGAGTGCAATGCTCCAGATGAGCGGAATGTGTGGGTCGAGTTTCAACCACGCCGACCCGATGCCGAGGAAGGCGACAAGTCCTAAAACCGGGATGAGCGCCTGCCCGAAACTCGGGCGCTTGTCCGGTGAGAGGTCGTCGAACGACCGCGGTGTATACCTATCAGTTCCCATCGTATCTCGATGAATAACCTTGGAGCATAAAATAGTATCGTATTATGCAGTTAACGCATGCCATGCATTGACGTAGTTATTTTTGACACTACTATGCTTCTTAGTAATTCTACTCCGAGTGTTCTTGTGGGTAGATACGTCTGTGAATGAGGAAGTGTCAGTGTATAGGGAAACACCCATACTGGATGCGCGCTACGAACCGCGCATGGTCCTCGACGAGTTCTTCTTGTTCCCCCTCGGGCTTCTCGCCTTGCTGGGCGCGGTGCCTCTCGTCGTCCTCTATTTATTGCGACCGGAGCCGGTCCGGCGGACGCTTCCGACGTTCCAGTTCCTCGCGGAGGCCACAGGGCGGAATGCATCGAACCCGATTTTCGACCGTCTGCTTCGAAGTCTCCTTCTCCTCATTCAACTTCTCGCACTCGTCGCGCTCGTCGGTTCGCTCGCGACGCCGTACATGCTCGTCCCCGAGTCCGAAACGGTATCCGAGACCGTTATCGTCGTGGACACGAGCGCGAGTATGGCAGTTCAAGACGGCGGCGCAACTCGGTTCGACCAAGCGCTCGCCACCGCACGTGAGGAGGTGACTGGAGCAACGTCCGTGGTCTCGGCTGGTTCGACTGCCGATGTCGTCCTCCGTCGCGGAAGCGACACCGACGCTCGCTCGGCCCTCGACGGGTTGCACGTGACTTCTGCGCCGGGCGACCTTCGGTCCGCAATCACGACGGCCGCCTCTATTGCCGGGAAGGACGCTCGAATCGTCGTTCTCAGCGACTTCGCCGACGACTCTCCGTGGGCCGACGCGGTCAGAGAGTCCCGCGCGAGAGGGCTCGTCGTCGAAC
This sequence comes from Haloferax sp. s1, assembly GCF_058382125.1. Classification (NCBI taxonomy): domain Archaea; kingdom Methanobacteriati; phylum Methanobacteriota; class Halobacteria; order Halobacteriales; family Haloferacaceae; genus Haloferax; species Haloferax sp. s1. The sequence continues at coordinate 2,853 of NZ_JBZRPK010000569.1, read as the reverse complement.
TTCGGCAGTTCAACGGCGGCGGACAGGGCAACGTCGGCATCATCGACCGATGGTTCTCCGGGTCGAACGTCACGGTGACTGTGAAGAACTACGGCGACGCGCCCGCGACGCGGTCACTCGAACTCGGTGGCGTCACTCGACAGGTCCAATTGGACGCGGGTGACGTGGCGACGGCGACACTGCCGGTCCCGACGGGCGGAGGTCGAATCAGCCTCTCGCAGGGTGACGACTTCCCTACTGATAACACACTGTACGTCGCCGCTCCGGAGGACGCCTCGGTCGACGTCCTCGTCCTCACGAACGACGAAAATCAGTTCCTGACGACCGCGCTCTCCGTCATCCCGGAAGTGTCGCTGACGGTCGATAACCCGCCGACGACCGTCTCGAAGAAGTACGACGTGATTATCTACAGCAACGTCACCCCCGACCGCTTGCTCTCGGGCAACGTCGAGGCTGGCCGCAAAACCATCGAGCGCGGCGGCGGCGTGGCGATTCAGGCCCAAGACACGACGCCGAAGTACGGTGACCTCTTACTGGTCTCCCCGCAGCAAATCAAGACGAATCCGACGATTGGAACCGTCGAAGACCACGAACTCACCCGCGGCATCACGTTCCCGCCACCGAATCAGTACGTTGCCGGCACCCTCCGGTCGGGCGAGTCGCTCGTGCGCACGACCAATGAAACGCCGCTCGTCGCCACCGACAAACGCGGCCCGGGCCGGGTCGTCTACTACGGCTTCCTCGAAGCGAAGTCGGCGTTCAAGTACAACTACCAGTATCCGGTGTTCTGGAAGCGCACCGTCTTTTACCTCGCCGGTCGCTCGACGCTCCCTGAACTGAACCGGGCGACTGGCGGGTCACTCTCGGCGGGCACAAACCAGACTGTCGCGACGCCAGCGGGCGAAACCACCGGTCCCGAGGTGCAACTCTCCGATGCCGGAGTCTACCGCGTCGGCGACGAGCGGTTCGCCGCCTCGCTTCTCAGCGAGTCGGAATCCGACGTAGCCGCGGAGTCGCTGGAATCGGACTCCTCACCCGGTACGTCCACAACGCGGGTCGAAGAGCAAATCGTTCCGAACCCGTTGACCGAGTGGGCGGCGCTCGTCGCGCTCGCGGTGACGCTCGTCGAACTCGCCTATCTGCGCCGACGAGGTGACCTCTGATGCTGCCTGGACTCACTCCCTTGACTCCGACACCCCTCGCATGGACAGTCGAAATCGCCGGTCGAACGGTCGGTTTGGAGCGGCCGATATTCCTCATCGCGCTTCCGGTTGCGGCCCTCCTCGTGTGGGCGCTTATCTACCGAGGTGCGTCCGGAACCGCCGGAAATCGGTCACGCCGCCTCCTATTCGCGTCGCGGCTGCTCGTCGCGTTCCTGTTGGTCGTCGCGGCGGCGGGACCGTACACCGTCATGACCAGACAGACCGACGGCGACCCGCAGGTGACGATGCTCGTCGACAAATCGGAGAGCATGGCCGTCTCGAAGAACGTGGCGTCCGACCTCGCAGAAGAAATCGAAGCAGAGGGCGTTCCCGTCACGATGTCGACCGTCGCACAGGGCGACGAATCACCGCTCGGCGACGCGGTGGCCGCCAACCTCAGACCGGACGGGACCGTCGTCCTCGTCTCCGACGGGCGAGTTACGTCGGGTCGAAGTCTCGCCTCTGCGACCACGCTCGCCCGCGACCTGAACGCGACCGTGAGCGCCGTCTCACCGTCGCCGAAAGAAGCCGAACACTACGTCTCGATACGCGGCCCGTCGAAGACCAGCGTCGGCGTCGAGAACACCTTCCTCGCACGGGTCGATGGCGTCTCGCCCGACGAGACGGCGAGCCTCGAAGTCGTCGTCGAAGTCGATGGAAACGAGGTTGCCCGCGAGACCGTCGACTCGCCGGGTCGCGTCGAGTTTTCACAGACGTTTGACAACACTGGGACCCACCGAATCACCGCCCGTATCGCCGGCGACGACCGCTTCAGCGACAACGACGTGTTCCGAAAGACGGTTCGCGTCGTCGAACCGCCGAAGGTGCTCTACGTTTCGAAAGGGTCCTTCCCGTTCCGCGACTACCTCTCGAAGTTGTACGACGTCGAGACCGCAAAGTCGGTCCCATCGGACCTCTCGTCGTACCACGCTGTCGTCCTTCAGGACATGCACGCCGACGACGTTGGGAACGTCGACGCCCTCCAGCGGTTCACCATCGACGGCGGCGGCCTGCTCGTCGTCGGCGGGGAGAACTCGTTCGAAAACGGTGGCTACGACGGGTCGAGTCTCGCTTCGATGCTTCCCGTCACGACCGGCGAGGGGACTTCGAAACGCACGAACCTCGTCTTCGCAATCGACGTGTCCGGGAGCGCGGAAAAGGGCATGCGGGTCCAGAAGTCGGTCGCGCTCGATGCGCTCGACCAACTCGGCGACGACAACAAAGTCGGCATCGTCGGGTTCAACTACCGCGCCTACGAGGTGTCGCCGCTTCGACCGCTCGGCCCGAACCGCAAGTCGACCGTCGGCCTCATCCGCCGTCTCCAATCTGGCGGCGCGACCGACATCGCCGTCGGACTCAACGGTGCCGCACAGCAGCTCGGTGACCGACGCGGGACGATTATCCTCATCAGCGACGGACACGACCGCTTCGAAGATGCGGCGACCGTTGCGGACCAACTCGGCCGCGAAGGCATCCGCGTCATCACCATCGGCACCGGACCGAATCCGAACGGAAAGACGCTTCGCGCAATCGCCCGGGCCTCGGGCGGGAACTACCTCCGCGCCGACGAGACCAAGCGACTCCGCATCCTCATCGGTGGGTCGCACCGCCAGTACGCTGACGACGGCCTGACCGCCGTCGACCGGAACGA
>NZ_JBZRPK010000570.1:0-7803 GCF_058382125.1 Haloferax sp. s1 | reverse complement strand
GTCTCACACGGGGGCGAGTACGAACTTGGCGGGCGGTGGTATCACCTTGGAATGTACGTGCGGAACCGAAGCAAAGTGTACGAACTCGCCGGCAAGTACGTCACTGACCTCTCGGAGCGCTCGAACGAGGAATCTGATTTCGGTGTCGAGGAAAACGGCCGAATCGTCACATTCTACAACTCGGTTGGAAACTCCGCGTCGCCGAGCTCCCGCCTCAATAACTACGAATACATGCATGCGACTGCCATCGGCAAAGCAATTCTCGCTCGACTCCCCGAGTCACGAGTTGACTCGATTATCGACCGATGGGGACTTCCCGAACTCACAGAGCAAACGATTACCTCCCGAGCGGCGCTCGACGAGGAACTCGCACGAGTACGAGAGCAAGGATACGCAATCAACGACCAAGAGTCGATACCGGGAAAACGCGTTACTGGTGTTGTCGCCGAAGATCCGTCGGGTGGAATCATTGGCGGGTTCACGATTTCCGGCCCGGAGTATCGGACTGAAGACGCCGACCTGCACCGAACGTTCCCGGACATTCTCCGACGAGTCGTTTCGAACTTCGAGCACGAACTCGAATCCCAGGGGCTGGTTTAGGCTGCGAGGAGATACGAATGGTTCCAGCCGTCAAGCAGGTTTTTACTGAATCATAATTCATATCACGATGTCTCCGGAAGTGAGAGCTATGCCGTCTGTAGGAGTCATCGCCACCGGTGGAACGATAGCGAGTACTGCGACCGAGAATGGAGCAGTGCCGACGGAGTCCGTCAAAGGGCTCATCCAGTCGTACCCGTTTGCCGTCGATGAAATCGATATTCAAGTAGAGCAGGTCGCACAAGAACCCAGTTCGGAGCTGACGATTAGTGACCTCGTTGCTCTCCAAAAGCGCGTTCGAACCGTCGCTCACGAGGTTGAGGGTATCGTCATCCTTCACGGAACGGATACGATCGAAGAAACCGCGTATTTCCTCGATGTCGTCTTAGACGTAGATATCCCGGTCGTGCTCACGGGGTCTCAACGGACGCACGACCAGATTAGCCCCGATGGCCCAGCGAACGTGAAAGGGAGTCTTCAAACAGTCGCGCATGGTCACGTCAGCGACGGCGTGTTCGTATTTTTCAACGACCAACTACACGCAGCGAGAGCCGTCAGTAAAGCCCATAGCAGCAATCTCGCCGCGTACACGTCCGGCGATTATGGACTCGTCGCCGAGCGTACGCCTGACGGTCTCTGGTTTTATCGCCAGCCGCAGAGCCTCTCGAAGACGATTCCAGTGACCGAGATAACGGCGACGGTGGAACTGGTGACTGTCTCCACGGACACTAGTGGCGAGCAGATTTCGAATGCGGTCGACCGAGGAGTCGACGGTATCGTGGTAAACGCACTCGGATTAGGAAACGTTCCGCAGGCGGTTGCGACTGCAATTACATCCGCAATCGAACGGGGAGTAACGGTCGTCGTCACAACCCGTTGTCGAACGGGAGCCGTGTCTCCAGTATATGGCTCTGATGGTGGGGCCAAGATACTCCAAGAGGTAGGTGCCCTCTTTGAATCGAACCTCTCAGCGCACAAGGCTCGGCTAAAGCTACTCGCTGCACTCTCAGCCGAGGAGACTGATGAAGATATCCGAGCCGTATTCGATCCCCACCGATACGACGGTCACGGATACGTGGACACCGAGGTTTTGTAGCCCGTACCTCGGCGTTCACGCAAACGAGATACTCAGTTCACGTTCAACGGCCGGTTCTCACTTCGTGTAGATTATCTAGGGCGTTACGGAGCAAGATGTGACGACCTTTTCGTCGTGAAAGACAATGATGAACCGAAACCTATTTATTGGATACTATGAGAACTATTCTCTGTCATGCCCGGAGAAGCATACGGCTTGATAAGCTTACTTCCAGCGTTAGTTGCGATTGGACTCACACTAGCGTCACGACAGGTCCTGCTGTCGCTGTTTGCAGGCATCTGGCTCGGCGCAACGATTCTCGTCGGATACAATCCTGTTTCGGGGAGTGCTCGTGCGTTGGAGTTCGTGGTATCGAACGTCACCGCGACGTGGAACATGAAATTACTGTTGTTCACCCTCCTTGTGGGTGCGATGCTTGGAATGATATTCCTCTCAGGAGGCATGTCCGCACTAGCAACCCGCATTGCCAAGCGGATTCAGACCCGCAAACAGGCCGAGTTGGGAACGTCGATACTCGGGATGTTGATCTTCGTCGACTCCTATGCGAGCACGATGATTACTGGCTCGGTGATGCGTCCTATCACTGACGAGTTCGACGTCTCACGGGAGAAACTCGCCTACATTCTTGATTCTACGACGTCGCCGACCGCGTCTATCGCCGTGGTATCGACGTGGCTAGGGTTTGAGGTCGGCCTGATTAAACAGCAGTTCACCGAACTCGGGATTCAGGCGGATCCATTCGTGATGTTCTTGCAATCGATTCCGTTCCGATTTTACAGCCTGTTGGCAATCGCGCTCGTGTTCGTTGTCATCATCACTGATTGGGATTTCGGACCGATGCAGGCTGCTGAGCAGCGTGCGGAGCGTACTGGAAAAGTCCTCCGCGATGGGGCCGACCCACTCATCGAAACGCAAGAAGACGACATTATCACGCCTGACTCCGTCTCCCCGCGATGGTGGTACTTCGCCGCACCGATCGTCTCCCTCGTGGTTGTGACAGCAATAAGCCTCCTGTATACCGGTGGTCTGACCGTCAGTGGCTTCTTTGGCCCGCTCACAAACGGGAATCTCGATGGGAGTGTCACCGCGCTTGTGGATTCGATTTCGAACGCGTCCACAGCGAACGCCATTCTATGGGCAGCGTTCTCAGGCGTCGTAACCATCTTCGCCATCCTCGTTGGCCACGCACGCGTCGGCCTCGAACCGATTTCCGATGCGATCTTCGAGGGATTCAAGATGGTGATGTTCCCTGTCGCCGTCCTGTCGCTCGCATGGTCAATTGGTGCAGTCTCCCAGTCGATGGGCGTTGGCCCGTACATTGTAAGCGTCGCAGACGGAATTATCACTCCCGCAATGCTTCCGGCGATCGTCTTCATCGTCTCGGTAGTAATCTCGTTTTCCATTGGCACATCATGGGGGACGATGGGTATCCTGTTCCCGGTCGCGATTCCGCTCGCACACACGCTCGGTGCACCATTGCCATCCGCAATCGGCGCGATTCTGACCGGGGCACTCTTCGGTGACCATTGCTCGCCGATCTCGGATACGACCGTCCTTTCGTCAATGTTCGCAGCGAGTGACCACGTGGATCACGTCAACACCCAGATCCCGTATGCAATCTTAGCTGGGGCGATCGCTACTGGGCTCTTCCTCGCGAGTGGCTACGGTGTACCCGCTGTCCCCGCACTGGCCGTTGGGTTTGTCGCACTCGTTTCCGGGGCTTACGTCTTGTCCGAACACGTTCGTATCGGGCGATTCACGGTGTATGACTCTGATGCAGACTTCGGTGCTGATGATTAATTAAGCATGTAGCTGAGGAGCGTACGAACGATACAGACAGCTCGTCTCCCGTGCATCAGGAGGGGTCACAACGGCTCGTGTGTTGGACACCCCTCTGTTCTGGGGACGAAATGTCTGTCTCCTTGATCAATGTCGCTCTATTTGGGCCCCGAATTCGTAGGTACCTGACGCAACATTTTTAAGTACCCATGTAGCTGCCGTTGAATATTGGGGTCGCATAGAGATGTGAGATCCGATCAAGTTCCTTATTCGATCATACGCATTAATGTCTGTCTGGGCACAATTAGAACTCGGTACTGTCTAGTTAGTTATCCCTCCAATATGGGTTCGTCCATCAAGGTCTGATTCGATTGTTGGCGTTATAGTATTGTATAAATTGTATAATATACTTGTACGCGACTCTCTGCTTTCGTACCACCGAATTATACACGTGGCCGACTTGCACGTTGGCAGTGTGAAACTACTTTTCGATGGGGTTCGCTTGACGTAGTCAAACCAATCCAACCTTAACCAAAAGAATTAATTTTGTTGTGGCAATTAATAGGAATTACAGCGTTACAAAAATTGTGTTTCTCCGAGAGTAGATAGAAGAACACAGTAGCCAAATTAGTCAGATATCGCCCAAATACTTCAATATCATGAATCAACCTTGCCTCGATTTTTATTGTATTCCATAACCAAGACTACTCGATTGAGTTTGACCGTGATTCTATCAACTAGACCTGCCTCGGCGTTGTTTCCGGCAGAATGCAACCGCCATTTGACATCTACCAAACATATGAGACATCTTTTGTGAGAGTGTTTTGCACCGAGCAAGCGAAGAGTTTCTTTTGCCCCTAAGAACCAACTCTGGGAGCGACACATCATCAATACCTTGGAGAATGAGTTGACGCACCACCCACCGTTTCCAGAGAACACTCGGATAGTCAGCCGAGGATTTCAAGCGACTCGGTTTTTCTCGTACAGGTGAGCGTAATCTTCGACCTCTGGGCTGACCTTCACCCATCTGCATCACACAACGTCTGGTAATGCGTCCGAATCGTTTTGACTGAGGTATCACTCACGGCCGCAACACGCGCCTGCGTGAGCGGCCAGTCCCGCTCAGCTGCAGCCGTATACACACACGCCGCAGCGACTGCATGCGGATTCGCGCCCCGATGGGCCCACTCGTCGTTTGACGCCTCGGCTAACGACCGTGCTCGTCGCCGAATCTGGTCCGTCACATCAAGCGCATCCGCCACTCGCGGAACGAACTCGACTGGTGTGACGGGCTTCGCAGGCAGCTCCAATTCTGTATTGAGTGCATTGTACGCCGACCGGACGCGCGATTCAGCCACCCGTGCGAGTGGGACAAGTTCAGCGAGCGTTCGCGAGAGTCCTGCACATCGACAGGCGGCGTGGACGCTCGCAGCCGCGACTGCTTCCATCGACCGCCCCGGCAACAGATCTGCCTGCTGAGCAGACCGGAAGCACCGACAGGCTTGGTCACGCAGGCTATCGGGAAGATCGAGTGCGCCGGCAAGCCGCCGGACTTCATCCAACCCGTGAGCCAACCGTCGCTCACGACTCGATTGATACCGACTCCGACTGTGCTGGGTACGGAGTCGGGAGAGTTGCTGTCGGCGCTCGCCCGGGATCGGTGTCCCGTTCGCGTCGACGTGCCGGCCGATTTCGGTCGCGAGGCCGTGGTCGTGTCGCGTCGGCGTTCGCGGCATCCCGACTCGCTTGCGCTCCTTGCGCTCGAACGACCGCCACTCGGGACCGCGGTCGATGCCGTGGCCGTCGATGATGAGCCCACACGACTGGCACCGCCGTTCACCAGCGTCCGTAATGACCTGTCCACCACACTCTGGACAGGAGGCGTTCCCACAGGATTTCCCGCACGATTCGTCGAACTGTCGCTCGTAGACATCTCGTGTCGCCATCTCGAACACCGCGCGACGCATCTCGCTGCGCCCCGCACCCGTCAGGGGCCGAAAAACGCCGTTACTGTCTCGAACAATTTTGATCCGGCTGGTGGTCACTAACTGACTGAACCACAAGGCCAAACATGATGGCAGGTCGATTAGCGTTGCAGGCTCGTCGTGTCACACAAGACGCGCCCTGTTCTGCAACGGGTGCGGAATCGCGTACCAACCCATCCGCACCCACCCCTTGATAACTCCCTGTGGGCACCGCGCCCACCACGTTTGGTGCACTCGACAGTCGTATCAGTAGATCTCTGCGGGCCACGATCCGCGGACATCGTGAGTAGGAATTCTCACCAGGCGAACAGTTAACTGAACCAATAGATAACTATCTTGTATGAGTAGCTCACCATGGACTGCGAACTTTGCGACTGAAAAAAGCGAATGTGCAGCCGACGTCCAACGCCTCCTCAACAAGTATCCACAGCCGGTCGTCTACGAAGTCATGAGTGAACTTCTCCGCCGAGAGATGCGCGAGCAGTTTGCTGGTGCGTACGCTGCGTCCCAGCAGTCTGACGACTGATGGGTGATTGGTGACGTACGAAACCCCACACGATTATTCAGATAGGTTGCGCCGCCCAGCGTCGATGCAGTTCCAACAGGGAAGAGCTTCAGACAACTGTTCACACTCGCAGGGCAGGTATGTTGTGTCGTCATCGTCGCGTGATGTCGAACCACCATCTGCGACGATACGCATCTGCACGGCGAGTTCGAGTACTTGTGGACGAATCGCGACTGCAACCCGATGTTTACACGGGCCGTCACCGCTCGCATCAGCGGGACACGAACACGAATCGGGCACGCCATCGCGAATTCGAACCCGGTACTCGTGAGCAGTCGGGTCAGCATAGCTCTCGTTGCGAACACGGACATCGCCCTCTAGGAGTTCGAATGCAAACGCCTCGTACTGCGCCCGCTTGAGGACGCGCGTAGGTGGATCGAACTCTGGTAGTACAGGAGTCATGGTAGCCAGCGCGCAATGCGCGCACCCCTTCGGGCGCATGAAAAACTACGCTGTCGAACGGAGTGACAGGTGACACAGAATCAGGTTGGATTCTTTGTGCTGTCCTGTCTTGATTGTCCTGCAGTCAATACAGGTGCGACACCGACTAGGGGAGTTGCGACTGAAAGACGTATTCAGAGTTGGCAGGGTCGCCCTAGTTCTTGTTCGTACTGCGATTTAATTTGCTCGAACAGGTCTTGGCCGAGTTCTGTCCGGAAGCGAGGCGCGGCGGTAGCAAAGAACTCGTCCAAGTTCTCGAACTCGGCAAAGTGGTCGTTCGTCTCGGCCTCGTCGTACCGACCTTGGCGCTCGTACTTGAGCGCCTGGAGACAATTATCGATTAGATCCATGTCCTTGACGAACTGTGCTGTCGGGGTGTCACGGGCTTCGTACTCTTCCCAGAGAGACAGCAGTTCGGTGTCGAAGGGTCCGACGAGATCGGTTACTGCGCTCCGTTCAGCTGCTTCCTTTTCGGACGTGGGGATGGTCTGGCGTCCGTCTTCCGCGCGGGTTGCGATATCGCCCGTTCGAGCTTCGCCGAGGTCGTGAATGAGTGCCATCGTCACTGCTTTCTGACGGTCAACGTCTTCCTGCTCGGCATAGAGCAGACAAAGCGACGCTGTCCCCCACGTGTGGGCCGCGACCGATTCAGGCGAGTCGATATTCCGAAGCACCCATCCCGTCCGAAGTTCGTCCTTCAACTCGAACCATTCGAGCAAGGAGTCGAGTTCGTTGGTCATCATATCGTGGAGAAGGGAAGTGGCCAGTTCAACTCATCGAGACTATTCCACGGGGGCGCCGACATTCAATCAATAAATCCGCAGGAGCAGTGTGCCGAGCAATTCACCGCTGGACCTGCGAAAACATCACCCTGTGAAAAGTTCAATACACCCCCTGTTACAGACAAACTACGAACCACAGATAAGAGATCTCAGACCGCGTCGAGTGTCGACAGAATCTCTTCGGCCGTCCCACTAATCCGACCCAGTCGCTCTTGCAGCACGTCCGTCTCGTCGCCCTGCCACGCCGCGAGATAGAACGCCGACCCACTCGTATCCAAGCCAAGATATCGACCGACAACGTATGCGACGGCCTCCGCTTCGACCTCACGTTTCGCCCGCTCGGTCGCGTCGGTGATGTCGAAGTGCAGAGTCGCGTGGGCGTACTCGTGGATGATCGTCGACGCGAGGTCGGCACGGTTCGGCCGATTCTTCACTTCCACGGGTGGGGTGAGGTCTTGGACGCTCCGCGACTGGCAGACGCCCTTTGCCTCCCCATGTCGCCACTCGTCGGGATCGACGATGCGGATGGTCACGCCGAGGTCCGACGCGATGTGAGTG
>NZ_JBZRPK010000571.1:0-7881 GCF_058382125.1 Haloferax sp. s1 | reverse complement strand
TACACTCTGGCATATATAGGGCCTGCCCCCGTCATTTTCCTTCCCCGTGATTCTCGTGGGGGGAGGGTTGGTACTGCTGTCTAGATGATTTTTCGCCTTGTTGTCCCCCCCGCCGTACTCGACGACGACGTGATTCAAGCGGTTGTTTCGTGCCTCCGACCACACGAAGATTCCGTTCCACCACCCTGGCGTCTCCTGGCTGGCGGTGAATACGATTTCTTCCGATGCGGTCCCGTCAGCGATAATCGAACCGTCCTCATGCCCGTAAATCTCCAAGCCAGTATCCTCCTCGAAGATGAGGGTTGCTCCTGGTTCGATCGTCAACGCCGCCTCAACCCTGAGGGTGTCTGTTACCCGATATACGGTCTCTCCCGAAAGCGTCCGATCCGTCGTAATATCCTCCGAAAGGATCTCTGGTTCCGCTTCGTCGTCCCCATCTTCAGTTTCGGTTTCGGTTCCGTCGTCAGCGTCGGTTGCCGTCTCCGTGACATCGGTTGGGGTCCCGCCAGTATCAGTCGGAGTTCCCCCGTTATCGTCGTTCGAACTCAGGCACCCGGCGAAAGCTGAAAGTGAGAGTGTCGCAATGAAACTCCGCCTATATTTCATACGCTCAATAATATCAACTGTACTTTCAATCTGCCTATTTTCTTGCAACAAATGTTCGACATGCAAACGAACTATCACCGTGAGGATGCGAATCCGGGACGGTGCGTTTCGGAAAAAACCCCTGCCCGAATGTATCGTTCGGGACCGAAAGCGTGCCGTGACACCGCGAAATCGGGCACCGTCTCGCGATCCGTCTCGGTGGGAGAATACGGGGCTTCTCAGAGGTTGCTTTCGAGCAACGAGACGATGGACTCCGTCCGTTTGTCGACTTTGTCCATGTTGGTGCACGGTTCTTTGTCCACCGTGAGGACTCCATCTTCGTAGCTGATGTCACCGGTCATCCCTGCTTCGTTCTTGAACACGACCGATTCGAGGTCCGCCTGGAGGGCTTCCCGCCCCAGTTCGTCGCTACAGATCGCCTCGAAGGCATCGATTGTCGGCTGGAAGTACACTTTCGTCCATCCCTCGAACCAGAGATCTTCGTTGACTCTCTCGTCGATGAGTGATTCCCACTCGATATCGAGACCGACCTCGAAACCGGCTGCGTCGTCCACCGATTCCTTTAGGGACGGCATTTCCTCCTCCTTGAACTCCTTTACTTTTCGCTTATCTCCTAGATCCATTAATTTCACTCGGCTATAATATTTATCCTTAGTCATTTAACACTACTCATTCGACTCGTCCTTTCGCCGCGAGACGCACCGCCTGACGACGATTTGGGACACCTGTATCGAAAGCTTCGCTATCGGGATAGGCGTCAGCCAGTGTTTCCAGGCGATCCAGGTACTGTTGCTGGTCCGGCTCGGGGACCGGATACGCCGACCACGGGTCAGCCTTCGGATACTTTTTGAGTGGAAGAAACTTCTTCAGGGTATGAACGACGAGCCCTCCGGCGGAGACGACGTGACCACTGGTGAGACCGATTCCATCGTGGTCGAGACACTACTCGACGCGCTGAGCCCAGCCGAGGAACTCGGCGACGGAGGGGGTGGTGAGGTCGACGACCGTCGGAGGCAGGCCGAGCAACTCGATGGACTCGTCGCCGAACGCTCACCCGACGAGGGACAGTCTCACCTCGTCGCCGTCGCATATACTGCGATGGTGGACGCTGTCGAGGCTGGTCGGTTCGACCGTCTCGCCGTCCCCATCGACCGTCTCGCGACTCTCGTCGGGAGACACCCGTCGTCCGTGCATCTCCGAACGCTGCTGGCTAGGATTCTCACCGAGGCAACGTGGGACGAGGGTGCGGCGGGACGGTTCGCCGCGCAGGCGGCTCACCTGGGCCACCACGAATCGATGGCAGAAAGGGGGGCAGACGACGAGGGCACGACTGCCCTCGCACGGGCACGCTTTTTCGCCGCATATCACACGGGGGCGGCCGAGCGCTTCGACGAACTCGGGACGCATATCGACCGGCTCGACTGGCTGGTCGAGGACACAGACGACGTGGGGATACGACAGGAGTTCGCCCAGGCGTTGGTCAACGCCATGATCGACGCGGGCAAGGCCGGACGTCTCGACGCCCTCGATGATCGATTGAACCGCCTCGATCTCCTGGTCGCCGAGTACCCACACTCACAACTCCAGGTGTCACTCGCGAACGCCCTTGCCATCGCCACGTTCCATTCCCTGGAGACAGATCGCGTCGACGACTGTCAGACCCACCTCGACCGTCTCGACGACCTCGCCGCCAAGTACCCGAACACGGACGCCATCCAGGGCCACTGTACCAGCGCACACTGCCACGTGGTCACCTCCCAGGGCGACCAGCCTGCATGCGAGCGGTCCCTGGACCGTCTCGAAACGCTCGCGACGGACAACCCCGACACAATCCCGGTCCAGCTCAGGGTGTCCCAGGCCTTCCTCGGCGCGGCACTCACCGGCCGAAAGCTCCCCGACGGGTTCCGGCCCCGTCTCGAACGGCTCGATGTCCTCCTCGGTGCCGACGGCAACTCAGATACCGACTGGCAGCAGCGACTCGCTGAGACCATCGTCTCCACCGGCCTGGGACCCGCGGACAGCGCTCGACTCGACGACAGCCTGGAGGCACTGCTCGACAGCCTGGACGCCCTCGTCGCGGACCACCCCGACGACGACCTGCTTCGTCTCGTGTTCGCCCGGACGCTCCAGTGGACCACGGCTGCCAAGTGTGAGGCGGGACAGTTCAACGCAACGGAGGCGTCGATCGATCGTCTGGAGCGGCTGGCGACCGAGACGCCCGACTCCGACCCGGTCCGCCACGTGTTCGCCCGGACCAGCGTCAACGCAGGTATCGACGCGGGCGAGGCCGGACGACTCGACATCCTCGAATCCCACATCCACCGGCTCGCGCGCCTGGTGACTGACCATTCGGACCCGCACTTCCGTAGCGCCCTGGCGAAGGCCCACGCCGTCGCGACAGTACACCAAGGGCGGGCCGCCCGGTTCGACCAGGTCAAGGCCCATCTCGACAGCCTAGAAGCGCTGGCGGCAGACGCTCGCCACGAGGACGAAGTCCTGACCCACTACGCCAATGCCCTAGCGAACGCCGCCCAGTACGCGGACGACGCCGGTCACAGCGAGGGCTACTGGAGCCGGTTCGACCGATTCGAGGCCCTGGCTGCGGACGCTCCCGATAGCCGCGTCCCGTTCCACCTCTCCGATGCACTCTTCGACACCAGCAGGATCCTCCTCGACCCCGTCTTCGACGAGGAATCGGACGTCCAGGTCGATTTCGGGGTGATTGGGGCTTGTCTCGACCGGCTGGACCGGCTCACCGACGACCACCCCGAGGACACCGAGATACAACTGCAATTCGCGAGGGCACTCGCGAATCGCGTGTGTGCAGCCCCCTTCGCGGACGACGGGAGTCACCTCGGCGAGACGTCCGTCCGCTTCCACCTCGACCGTCTCGACGCCTTGGCGGCCAGGTATCCGGACGCAACGCGGATCCAGTCCGAACTGGCCAGTGCCCTGTACAACGCGGCGGTTGCAGCGGCCGACGGTGATCACGTCGCGGACCGACGGTCCGCCCAAGCACGTCTCGACGCCCTGGCTGCCGACTACCCCGACACCGACGATGTACAACGCATGCTCGCGAAGACCCTCTCGCTGGCTACGTTCCACGACTCCGAGGCCGGTCAGTTCGAACGGGTCGAGACACACCTCGACCGTCTCGAAACCCTCGCGTTCGACCACCCGGCCGGCGACGCGTGTCAGTCCGAACTCGCCAGTGCCCTCGCAAACGTCGCTCCCTACCAGCGTCGGGATGGGTACGTCGACGACCTCGCGGCCCGGTTCGACCGATTCGAGACGGTGTCCATCGCCCATTCCGACGTGGGGATCGCCCGGTCCCTCGCGAAGGGGCTGGTGAGCACGGTCCGGTCGCTCGTCGTCCCGGTCTATATGGACGGCAGTGACAGACGACTGGAGTACGACACCATCCAGCGGTACCTCGACCGGCTGGAGGGGCTCGCAGGGGAGTATCCTACAGACGAGGAGATCCATCGACGGCTCGCCGAAGGCCTCGTCACCGGCGTCACTGCTGCGTCCCACCTCGCACACGACGGTCGTATCGAGCCCGACGAGCACGAACGCTACCTCGATCGCCTGTCGGAACTGGCGACCGAGTTCCCAACGGACGGCGGAATCACGGCGCAACTGGCGACGGCCCACCGCAGGGTCGCGCGGGACGCCGGGATAGTCGGTGCCTTCGAGACCCAACAGCGCCACCTCGACCGTCTCCACGAGTTGGCCTACGACCACCCACACAACGATGACGTGTTGTTCGAACTCGCCCAGGCGATGGAGGACGTCGCGTACGTCGACGGCGATCCCGATGCGGTCGTACCAGTGGATTGTGAGAGTTACTTCGACGTGGTCGAGGCCGCCGCTCTCGCGTACCCAGCAGACGTGAACGTCCTCTTTCAGATTTCCAGAGGCCTCGTCACCGCGGCGGCGTCCGAAGGGAACGCTGGTCGGTTCTCGGAGCTCCGTGCGTGTATCGACCAGCTTGAGGAAGTGGTCACCGAGTACCCCCTCCGGAGTGAGATCCGTATCCAGTTGGCCGTCGCCCACTTCAACGCGACGGCGCCAGCTGGCAAAGCCGGTCGGTTTGACCAGGTCCACTCACACCTCGACCGTCTGGAGACGCTGGCTGCCGAGTATCCCGACACCAGACGAGAGGTTCACGAGCGGCTGATTAAGGCTCTGTTCAACACCGCGAAATACCAGGGGCAAGCCGACCGGTTCGACGCCCTGACCGACACAATCGACCGGGCCGAGGAACTGGCCGCGACCTACCCATCCAGTGACAAGGTCCAGCGGACCTACGCCCTGACCCGTTTCACCGCGGCCACGGCCGCGAGACGAGCCGACCGGTCCGAGGAGTGTCGGGTCCACATCGACCGCCTGGACGACCTCGTGACCGACTATTCCCACGTCCCCGAGATCAGACGCCGGTTCGCGAAGGCGCTCCACGGCATGATGGACTCGTTGTGGAGCGCCGACCGTGTCGATGAGGCACGGGCCACGATGGACTGCATCCGCTCGGTGGCAGCAGCGTTCCCGGCTGACAAGGAGCTGCAGTGTGTCTCCGCGCGAGCTCTGGTGAACCACTCACGGAATGCTGGTGCGGCGTGTCACCTGGACCTCCTCTCCGACCACCTCGACCAGCTGGTGACCCTCTACGAATCGTATCCCAGCGAGGAGACTGCCCTCCGCTTGGCCCAGGGACTGTTCAACACCGTCAGATATCGAGGGGAGGCCGGCCAGTTCGACGATCTCTTCCGGTCGCTCGACCGTCTCGACGACCTCGCCGCCAGGTACCCCGACGGTGACGTTCCCCACCTGTACGCCAAAACCCTCTCTATCGTCTCGAAATACCTGGGAGAAAACGACCGGGTCGAGACGGCTGAGCAGTGTCTCGGCCGCATTGAGGCACTGGCCGCGGCGCACCCGGCTGACGAGGTGATCCAGTCACGGCTGTCCGAGACACGCCAGCGAAACGCGGTTGAGGAATGACCGTTTCCACGGCCGTTCCTCTCGTGTCGAAAGTCCCGGCGTTTGTGGAGACAGTCTAGTCGGCCGTCCCGTCGGATTCGAAGGCGGCCGCGGCGAGGTCGTCGCCCACGACTTCCCGAAGCCCGTGGTCGAGTCGAGCGGCGTAGTCCGCGCTGGCACGTGGGTTGGCGGTCGAGAGTTCGTCGGCCGACCGTGTGAACGTCCGTTCGAGCGTGTCGTCGGTCCGAACGATGCCAGCGTCGGCCGCGGTTTCGATGGACGCACGGACGGCGGCGACGTAGGCTTCGATCTGCTCGAACGGTTCGCCACCTTTCACCCCTTTCACGACGATGTCGGCGTACACTTCCTCCAGGAACGCTGCAGGGTCGTCGACGCTCGCACTCGCGGCGAACGCACGGAGTTCGTCATCGAGGCGCTGCCGCCACGCCGTCGCGTCGCCCTCGACCGTATCGACGTAGGCGCGCGTATAGACGGACGCGACGAATTCGGCTGGATTCTCGGGCACCGCTCGCGTTGCAGTCGCCTCGATTCGTTCGGTGACGACATCCAGCCACGCCTCCACGTTCGCGTGGTCGCTGTTGGTGCGGCCGACGACAGCGAGTGCCCGGGCATAGATCCGTTCGAAGATACCGGCCCGCTCGATGCCGACCCACTCGAAGTCGGCCCGTTCCTCGGCGGCGGTGAGGACCTCCGTAACGCCGAATCTGACTTCCGCTGGTTCGGCTTCGACGGCGAGCGCGAGTGCGGTTCCGAAGACGGAGCTGACGTAGTTCACGGGATGTGGAGGGTTATCCGCCGCCGTCGCCCCGGTTTCGACCTGGGAGAGGACTGCCTGCACCAAGCGGTCGTGTGACCGGTTGCCGATATCGGTCCGTGTCATTACTGTTTGGAGGACCGCCGCATCCACTTCCGCGAAGGCGTCGAACCACTCCATCTTCGTCGGCCCGTCGATCTCCCAGCGGCACTCACGGAAGGACCTGGCGAGCGAGGTGATCCATTCCCCGGAGAGGCTTGCCTCCCCGTCTGCCGCCCAGTTCACTGCTGCATCGCCAAAGACGCCATCTAGGAACGCGACTGGGTCTGTGACCAAGTCGCCCGCGGCTGCCACCGTCTCGATGCGGTCGGTGAGCGCCTCGAACCAGACACGCTCCCGGCGTGGCGAGATTCCGGACGCCGAGTCGCGTGCCCGCCGTCGTGAACCCTTGGACGATGAGTCGTCGTCGAATCCGTGTACGCGGGTGGACAGCGCTCCGCGGTAGACCGCCGTCAGGAATCGCTCTCGATGGGCCGTCTCGGCCGCCGCACCCCGGGTTACGGACCCGTCGTACAGTTCGACCCAGTCCTCGAATCGTGGCGAGTCCGAGAACGGAAGCGCGCCGATGCCGTAGGGCCCGTCGTTGACGCCGTCAGCGCTCTGCTCGACGCTGGCAAACGCCGCGAGGGCTGCCGCGTGGAGAGCAGCACGCACCGTCCACTCCTCGGCAGCGAGGTCCGACGCCGCGACGGTGTCGACGAGCCGGTCGCACGCACCGAACAACCGTTCCGCACGGTCGAAGTTGCGGGCTGTGACGACGTGCCGGACGGCCTGCCCGTAGATCTCGGCGACGAACGCCACAGGGTCGTCGAGGTCAGAGGTCGTCGCAGTTCGGCAGAGGTCCTCCCCGACCGCCACCAGCCAGGGCTCGATTCGGTCGTCGGGACATTCGTGTTCGAATACCCAGAACCCGAGTGCGCCAGTGTAGGCGTGCCGGAGCAACTCCGCTCGATTGTCCTGGCGCTGCATGAACGCGACCGACTCCCTGACCTGGGACCCGAGCGCGTCCACCCATGTCGAGAGGTCGCCGAGTGGACACGCCGCGCCAGCCACGGCCCCGATTGCGGACGCGAAACTGTTTCCGATGACGAACGCTGCGAACCCCTCCTCGTTGGTTGCAGCCGCCTGTTGGACGAGTGCGGCGACCGGCGCGAGCGCATCGTCGGCCGCCGTGGTGTCGTCGACGGTCTCGATGATTCGCTCGGTCATCGAGCCGTAGACGCGACAGAGCAGCGTCAGTCCCGGTTCCTCGGAGATTTCCCCCGCATCGACCGTTCTGTGAAGGACCTGGTCGACACACGCGAGTGCGCCATGATTCGGTCCCGTGCCGTCTGTTGGCCACGCGAGCCTTGACAGAGCGTTCGCGAATGCACCCACGAACGGTTCGTGGTCGCCGCCGACGGAGTCGCGTCCGGGCGGAGTCGCGGTCTCGTTCGTGAGGGCGACCGCACAGTCAGCAA
>NZ_JBZRPK010000572.1:0-7888 GCF_058382125.1 Haloferax sp. s1 | reverse complement strand
CCGACCGTCTCCCCGCCGACATCGGGGAAGGTGCCGAGGACATCTACTCGCCGCCGAGGTGCGGTGAAGTCTCCCGAACCGAAGAGGCAATCGCCCGGACGCTCGCCGGAAACGACGTGGCAATCGTCGGCAGCGGCGACCCGAACGTCTACGCGCTGGCCGGACTCGCGCTCGAAATCCTCGAATCGAAGGGCGCGACCGCTGACATGGTCGACTTCGACGTTGTTGCCGGCGTTCCCGCCGCGCAGTCGTGTGCTGCGCGACTGGGCGCGCCCCTAGTGAACGACACGGTTACCATCAGCCTCTCGGACCACCTGACCTCGATGCCGACAATCGAGTCGCGTCTGCACTCGGCCGCGAAAGAGGGCTTCACCATCGTTATCTACAACCCGTGGAGCCGAAAGCGGCGGTCGAACTACGAGAAGTGTTGCGAGATTCTGCTCGAACACCGCGACCCAGAGACGCCGGTCGGCATCGTCCACGGCGCGGGTCGTGAGGACGAACGAGTGGAAATCGTCGAACTGCAGGACCTGCTCGAACTCGGTGAGACGGACCTCGTGGACATGACGACGACGCTGCTCGTCGGCAACGAAGAGACGTACGTGTGGGACGACCGCATGGTGACGCCCCGCGGCTACGAACAGAAATACGAGTACTGAGATGTTCGAAATCGAAATCGACAGAGCGGCCTGCGACGGCATCTTCGCGTGTCTCACCCGCGACGAGCGATTCGTCGAAGACGAGATGGGACTCGCAACGATTGATGCGGACGCAGCGGGCGTGGTCGAGGTTGCGCGTGACGACGAGAAAGACAGAGTCGTTGCGACCGTCGAAGGCGACATCGAGGATGCGAACCTTGCGGCGCGAGCGTGTCCACCCGGCGCGATTACGGTTCGGGAGGGAGAGACATGAGCGACACCGACGTCGAACCAGCGGCTGACCTCCTGAAGAGCGCACCCAAAACTGCCTACCTGTGGGGCCACGTCGCCGGTAGTGACGACATCGAATCAGATACAGTCACGGTCCGAACGAACGACGAGACGTGTGCGAACCGCGTCGCGGCAATTGCCGGCGGCGGCGACATCGACCAGCAGGTGACCGAGCGGCCCTACGCGCACAACACCTCCGTCACCCGGACGAAAGACGAGTATCTCGTGACAGTCGAAGGCGACATCATCAAAAGCGCGACCGGTGCGTTCGGGCTTCCGGTCGGCGACGACGCGGGTGGCTACCGATTCGACGTGTTCGACGAGTACCGGAAGCAACTCCTCCGCGGACTGCTCGAAAGTTGCGGGACCGTCTGTTTCAAATCGTCCAGCGGGACGGTCGGCATCTCGTTCGTCCACGACGACCGAACCCTTCTGGAGACGATTGACGGGCTACTCGAATCTTGCCCGGTCGACGCGCCGACCGGCGACATCAGCGAAACCTCCTCGGGTGGCTACTGGTTCGGCCTCGACGATGACGCCGCGGCCCCGTTCGGAACGTGGGTCTACGACGGAAGCGACGAGACGAATCTGTTCGCACCGACGCGTCGGCGGAAACTGACGCGAAGCCTCGAACAGGCCCAGAACTAATGAGTACTGAGCAGCTATCACTCGACGACGACGCGATTCTCCTCGTGGGACACGGGTCCCGCCGGGAGAAGTCGAACGAACAGGTTCGGACGCTCGCCGCCAAGCTAGAATCGGAACTGTCGATTCCGGTCGACGCGGCGTATATCGAGCTTGCCGACCCGTCGATAGAAGACGCCATCGAGACGCTGGCACCGACCTGTCAGACGTTGACCGTCGTTCCGTTGTCGTTGTTCGCTGCGAGCCACGTCAAAAACGACGTTCCGATGGCGGTCCAGGTCGCCCGGACGAAGTACGACGACGTAACCTTCCACTTCGGGTCGCACCTCGGCATCCACCCGTCGGTTGTAGACCTGCTCGACGACCGCGTTCGCGGGGTCGAAGCTGACCTCGGCGTCGACCGAGATGACGACGACGTGGCAGTCGTGCTGTGCGCCCGCGGGTCGAGCGACCCGGACTCGAACGGCGACGTTCACAAACTGGCTCGGCTCCTGTACGAAGGCAGGGGGTTCACGCGCGTCGAATCGACGTTCATCGGCGTGACCTCGCCGCGCCTCGAAGAGACGCTCCACACCGTCGCAAAAGACCGCCCCGATGCGGTTGTCGTCCTCCCGTACATGCTCGGCGACGGCGTGCTGACGCAGCGAATTATCGACAAGACGGAGACGTTCGACGACGAGTACCCGTACGTCCGCGCCGGTGCGTCGGGACCGCTCGGAACCGACGACCGACTCGTCGATGCGCTCGTCGACCGCTGTCAGGAAGCGCGCTCGGGGAGCGTGGAGATGTCGTGTGATACCTGCAAGTACAAAGTCGAACTGTCGGGCTACGAAGACGACCAAGGCGGCGCTCGCGCGATGCTCCGCTCGCTGGTCCACCAAGCCGAACACGCCGACCGGAGCGACGTCGACGACGACCCGCACGTCCACGACGCCCCTGAAAAACACGTCGCCGTCTGTACGAACCAGACCTGCGCCGCAAGCGGCGCGGCCACCGTGCTCGAACAACTCAGACAGCAGGCGCGGAACTCGGGCGACTGCGATGTCCGAATCACGCGCAGTTCGTGTCTCGGCCAGTGCGGCGACGGTCCCATCGTCACCGTCTATCCCGACAGCATCTGGTACGGGAGCGTGACGCCCGACGACACAGAACGCATCGTTTCGTCCCACCTCGAACGGGACCGCATCGTCTCCGACCTCGTACACCAATCACTCTAACCATGGCATGCGCTGAACTCGAAGCACTCCGACTCGCACTGATGAACATCACCGGAACCACAGACGAGAGCGTCAAACAACACGCCGAAGCCGAACTCGAAGGCTACCTCGACGAACCCGGGCCGATACAGGCGCTGGCAAACGCCTCGACCCTCGACGAGGCACAACGGCATCTCGACGCCGCGCTCGTAGACCTCGAAGAGGAGGCGACGCAGACGCCGAACGACGACCCGAAATCCGGCTATCTTCGCGGGCGCGTTATCGCCGTTCGGGACGCCGAGCGGTCGCTGAGCCGTCTCCGCGACCAGACGGACTCGTTCCTCGAAGACCTCGGCGAGGCGCACCACGACCTCCACGACACCTTCCCAATCGAGGAGTAAGACGCGATGACCGACTTCCTGAACCGACACGACTTGGGAGACCTAGAGCCCGCAGCAAGCCGCCACAATTGGGCTCGCTCAGCAGTCGCCGCTGCCGACGAACAGGTGTTCGTGGGCACGGCCGACGGCCGTATCGCCGCGTTCGGTTCTGACCTCGAAGACGGCGAACGCTGGTCGACGAGCGGCGAAAACCGAATCGTGTCGATGGCCGCAACCGACGACTGCCTCGTTGTCGGCGAGCGCGGGGGAGACGGAATCCTGCGCGTCTTGGACCCTGAGACGGGTGAGCAACGCTGGGAGTACGCGACGACCGACGACATCGGAACCGCGACGAAAGACTCGCTTTTCTTCCTCCCCTACATCGTCGATGTCGCGGTCACCGAAACCCGGGTTGTCGCTGCCGCCAGACGATACGAACGGGACGGAAAAGAGCGGCTCTGGACGAGCGTCGTCTTCGGATTCGACCACGACGGCGAACTCCAGTGGCGCTACCGAGTCAGCGCGTCTCCAATCGCGTTAGACACCGAAGGAGGACGCGTTGCCGTCGCATACAACCGATGCCCGAAATCCGAGCAAGACGGTCTCGTCGTACTGGACAGCGAAACGGGAGACCCAATCACGACGTGGGACCCGGAAGTCGACGCGGAGCGCCGTGTCGGGGATGTTGCATTCGCTGCTGACGGCGATATCGCCGTTTCCTGTCACGGCGACAAGCGCGGCTATTTGCTCGATTCCGATGGCCGTGAACGGTGGCGCGTCGACCTTGCGACGAAGCAAACTATCGACGGCGAAACGGTGTACGCCTATCCGAATCACGTGTGTGTCGCCGACGACGGCGTCGTCTTCGTGACGGGCAACACGTTCGCCGAATCGACGCGCGACCCGGACGGGCGACACCCACAGGAACACACCGTGTTCGGGGTCAAAGACGGCGAACAACGGTGGGCGTACGACTCCGGCGGGTTCGCTCGGGGTGTCGAGTCAATCGGTGAGCGCGTCGTCGTCCCGTCGGCGCAGAATTTCCGACGACGGAGCGCAGAGACCCACGGAGTCCACGTCTTCGACGCTGAATCGGGACACGTCGAGACATCCTCAGTCTCGGGAATCCCGACGGCAGTAGCAATCGGTGGCGACGTCCTTGCAGTGGTCGAAGAACCCGTCGAATACCACGACGAAGGCGTCACTCACGGGGCATATCGACTCAACACGCGGGCGATATCGAAGTCGAAGAAGTAGTAAGTCACCCGCCCCGCACCGGCTACCGCCGCACTATTTCTCGCGGGCAGATTTCGCGGCGTCGACCACTCGTTCTGCGGAGAGTTCGGAGAGCGAAATCCGTTGTCCGTTCGTCTCGGAGACGAGAATGTCGGTCACGCCGATACCGTCGTCTCCGGCGTCGACGACGACGACCGATGCATCGCTGGTTGCGAGTTGCCGCGCCGCCGACCGAGTCTCCCGGGTTGGACTGCCGTCGGCGACGTTCGCTCGGCCGTCGGTTACGACGACGACGAGACACGAGTCTGTCTCGGCGCGCGTGACGAGTCGGTGGGCGGCGTCCAAGCCGTCGGGAAGCGGGGTTCGGTCGCCCGTGGGGAGTTCCTTCAGGTGCCGGGCCGCGAGTGTAACGCTGTTAGTCGGCGGGAGCAGAACCTCGGCCGAGTCGCCGGCGACGGCGACGAACGCGACTTCGTCTCGCTGTTGGTAGGCGTCTTCGAGAAGCGACATAACGGTCCCTTTCGTCTCGCGCATCGCGGAGCGCATCGAGGCACTCGCGTCGACAACAAACACGATGAGCGACCGAGCAGAGCCTCGTTTGACGGCTGTTTTGAGGTCCGCCTCGGTGACGCTGGTTCGACCGTTCGATGCGGCCGTCCGGACCGATGCGGCAACGTCGATGTCGTCCGAGGTCGTCGCGGGTTCGGTCCTGACCCGCGACCCGCGTCCGTGCCGCGATTCACCGACGGCGACCCGTGTTCCGCCACCGGGTGTGTCAGACTGGAGGTCGGTGTCGTCGATAGGTGGTTCGTCAGTCTTCCCAATCGCTGCTCGTTGCTGGCCGGGGAGAAGCGGCGTCGCTTCGGGCGCTTCGTCGTCGTCATCGTCGGGTTCCGACCCCGAATCGGAGTCCGAGTCCGGCGAGTCCCCGTGGTCGTCGTCGCTGTCACCGTCTCGCGTCGTTTCGACCCCGCCCGAATCGGTCGCGTTCTCGCTGTCGGACGAGGATTCGCTGTCGGGTTGTTGCTTCGGGTCGCGGTCGGAATCGTCGTCACCACCACTGTCGGTGTCGCCCTCTTCGTCGCTTTCTCCCTCTTCGTCGCCTTCGCTGCCAGTGTTCTCCTCGCTGTCAGCGTCTGTCTCTTCGTTTCCCGCGTCCGAATCCTCACGCTCCGTGCTATCGTCTTGCTGGTCGCCTTCGTCTGTGTCTCCGTCCGCTTGGTCTTCGTCGTCGAAGTGGTCGTCGAGGATGTCGTCGGCGTCGGGGGCATCGTCGAACGGGCGATTCTGGAGTCGGTGCGGGAGCGCGAGCGCCGCGGCCTCGCGAACGTCGCCCGTGATGACTTTCGTTCGGCCGTCGAGCGCGGCGAGGGTTCGAGCAGTGCGAGCGATGGCGATATCGGCTCTGTGTCCCTCGACGCCCGCATCGAGACAGAGTTCGGCGATGTCGACCTTGAAATCAGAAGGGAGAGAGACGGTCGCCAGTCGGTCGCGGGCGTCTCGAACGTCGCGTTTGAGCGTCGCCACCTCGTCGTGGTACGGGTCGAACGATTCGGCCGAGTCGTGGCCGCGTTCGAGCGCCCGGTCGATAATCGTGACGCGGTCGTCGACGGACCTGCTCCCGACGACACTCGCTTGGAGAGCAAATCGGTCTCGGAGTTGCGGACGGAGGTCACCCTCTTCGGGATTCATCGTGCCGACGAGCGTGAATTCGGCGGGGTGTTCGACGCTGACACCGTCGCGTTCGACGCGGTTGACGCCGCTCGCGGCAGTGTCCAAGAGCAAGTCGACGAGGTGGTCGTCCAGCAGGTTAACTTCGTCGACGTAGAGAATACCGCGGTTCGCACGGGCGAGCAGTCCGGGGTCGAACGACGCTTCACCATCGAGCGCGTCGGCGACCGAGAGCGTCCCGGCGACGCGGTCGCGGGTCGCCCCGAGCGGGAGGGTGACGAGCGGAACTGGACGCGTCTCGACGTCGAAGTCGTCGCGCCCGCGGCACGATTCGCACTGTCGCGCCGGGTCGTCCGGCGGGCACCCGTACGGGCACCCCGCAACCGCCTTCTGCTTTGGCAGTAACTCGGCGAGTGCCCGAACGGTTGTGGATTTCGCCGTCCCCTTCTCGCCACGAACGAGAAGCCCGTCGAGTTCGTCGTTGACGCCAACGGCCAGCAACGCCCGTTTCAACTCCTCTTGCCCAACAATAGCAGGGAACGGGAGCGTCTGCGTAGTCATGAGATATGAAACCTTACTTGTAGTAGGGCAATAATGCTTTATCAAAAGATGCCAACGATTGGTCTGTACACGGCGACCGAAAACGAGTTGGGGGCGGTACAGCAGGCCGCACAACGGCTCGACGGAATCGACTTCGTCGTCCGTTCTTCGAGCGACCTCGACGACGTGACCGACGTCGACGCGTTCATCGACGAAGTGGAGTCAGCGACGGCGGTCGTGCTCTGGCTTCACGGCGCGGAGGACAGCATGCCCGGCTATGACCACGCGGTAGAGCGTCTCTCCGACGCGGGCGTCCCGCTGGTCGTCAAAGCCACAGGCGATGCATTCGCGCTTCGAGACACGACGGTTTCCGAGGGCGACCGGGAGCGGGCGTACGAGTACCTCGAACGCGGCGGCGTCGTCAACATCGAGAACCTCTGTCGGTTCCTCGCCGCCGAGTACGACGACTTCGACACGACCGTCGACGACCCGGTCAGCCTCCCGACGGAAGGTGTCTATCACCCCGACCACCCCGGTATTGAGTACGACGAACTCCTCGATACGTTCGACTCCGAAAGCCCGACCGTTGGCATCTGGTTCTACGAGTCACACTGGACGCACGCGAACACGCGGTACATCGATGCACTGGTCGAGCGGTTAGAATCGCTTGGCGTGAACGTCCTGCCCGCGTTCTGTAACCCGGCGACCGACGAGGAAGGACAAGAAAACGCCGAGTGGGTCGCCCGAAACTGGTTCTCGGACGACGACGGCCCGCTCGTGGACGCTGTCGTCAGTTCGTTCATGTTCTCGCTGTCGATGAGCGAGCGGGGCCGAGACGCGGCCGACGAGGGAGCCAACGCGGAAGATGTCTTCCTTACGGAACTCGGCGTGCCGGTCCTGCAGGCGATTACGACGATGCGGTCTCGCTCTCGGTACGAGAGCAGCGATACGGGCGTTATGGGCTTCGAACTCGCGCTTTCGGTCTCGCTGCCCGAGTTCGACGGGAACGTCATCACCCACCCGATAAGTGGAAAAGAGCGAATGGAAGACGAAGCGGGCGTTGGCAGCGCGCCGAAGCAGCACTTCCCCATCGAGGACCGCATCGACCACGTGGCACGACTCGCGGTCAACTGGGCGAAGCTTCGATACCTGCCGAACGACGAGAAGAAGGTCGCCGTCGTCCTCCACAACTACCCACCGAGCGACGACGGTATCGGGACGGCGTTCGGTCTCGACAGCCCGGCGAGTACGGTCAATCTGCTCTCCGAACTGCAGAATCGCGGCTATACTG
>NZ_JBZRPK010000573.1:0-7973 GCF_058382125.1 Haloferax sp. s1 | reverse complement strand
GCCGAACTGTCGCTTGAGGGGGTTGTCCTCGATGGTGAGCGTCTGGAGTTTGTCGATGGGTATCGAGCCGTTGTATCGCTGGAGAAGCCCACGCTCGTACTGGAGTTCGTCACCGACCCGGGTGAGTCGGAAGCCGTAGTAGTTCACCACCGCCGAGGCGAACCCGGTTACCCACGAGACGACCGTGACGAGGAGGACTAATCCGACGAGCCCGAGTGTCGCTGCGACGGCACCGCTCGTTGGGATGGGCACATCGACAAGCGAGGTGATGACGGGGAAGATACTCGACCCGAACACGAAGACGATACCCGGCAGTCGCATGTCGAACGAGAGCGCGCCGACGATGGCGAGTTCGCGAGGAGTCAACTCGAACAGTAGTTCTTCCTCCGGTTCGGGAATGTCAGCGGCCGCGTCGCCGCGTTTCAGTCGAGCGACTTCTTTCTGAATGCGGCGGGCCTCCTCGTAGGTGACGAACCTGAGGCTCCCTTCTGTCTCGCCACCACCCGCGGTTTCGAGGTCGACAGCGGCGATACCGAAGAGTCGCTGGGCGACGTTTCGGGAGATATCGACGTTCTGGATGCGTCGGTAGGGAATCTCGCGGTTGCGGCGAGAGAAGACCCCGGACCGGATGTCGAGCGTATCCGGAGTGAGTTCGTACTCGAATCGCTGGTAGTACGCGACTTCGTAGCCGCCGATGGCGAGCACGACGAAGCCGAGAAGTGCGATTGTCCCGAACGCGCCGAGAATGCCACCGAATGCGGCGCCGCCGGAGAAGGCGATGAAGGCGAGCGCGAACACGATGCTGATGCTCCGCTGGGCCGCCCGGTAGGGGACTGTGAGTGGCGAGAGGTGGGTCATACCGCGTCGTCGCCTTCGGCGCGGATTGCGAGGCGTTTCAGTCGGTCCTGAAGGTCTTCCGCGCCGTCCGGCGTCAACCCGGGAATCGCAACGTCGGCCCCACGTGACCCGGCGGTGTAGACGATGGTCGATGCCAACCCGACGAGTCGTTCGATTGGTCTCCGTGTCGAATCGACGTGTTGGACACGGACGAACGGGACGACGGTGTTGACCTTGGTGAGCACGCCGCGCTGGAGATACAGCGAGTCATCGCGGACTTCGTACCCCCACGCACGGTAGCGAGCAAGCGCGTAGATGATGCCTACGACGAGCACCACCCCGCCGACTGCGACCGGCGCGAGCGTAGGTATCGAGATAGGGGCGAACAGCACGGCAGCACCTGTTGCACCGCCAGCGATGAGTGCGAATACGACCGCTCGGGCAACCCAGAGAAGACGGATACGAGGGTGGAGGCGGTTCACCGGCACCCCTCCGAGAGCGTGAACATACTATACTGCGGCGTTACCGTGAACGGATAAATAACTGTGGCCGGAATCAGGCCGGAACTAGGCCGGAATCAGGTTACGGTGCCGAAGCCAGTTGTCTCTCGACTCGGCGTGTGACGGTGTCCAGTTCCCCACCGACATCCGCGAGCGTCGCCAAGACGGGATACCGAGTCGGCAAATCCTCGTAAAAGAATTCGGTTACGTCGGGAACCCACGAAGAGAGCGCCCGCCGATGGTTCGTTATCGTCTTCTGTCGCTGCTCGACGAGCGTCGAAAGTCGGTCCTGGAAGTCAGATATTTCGCTGTACAGCGTCAGCAACTCGTCGAAGCCACACGTAGAATGCAGCGCATCGTCGAGGTCGGAGAGTCGCCCGACAATCGCGGCAATCTCGTCGCGCATCGACTCGATAGACTCCGATTCTTCGTCGACGACCCGGACGAACTCAGTGCGCTCGTCGACTGCAGCCGCGGCTGCCGAGACAACAGTGTGCCGGAGTGCGGGTGAGAAGACACTCGCAGACTGAAACGCGGTGGCCACGTCGGGGCCGAATTCAGCGGAGACGCTGTCTTCGAACGAGTCGCCGTACTCGACGTCGTAATGCGGCACGGACATCACGGTGCGCTCGTAGGCCCGCCGGACACGAGTGAGTGCACTGTCCGTCGTCTGTCGGTGTCCGATAGCGGGCGGGGTTCTCGGCGTCGGTGCGGTCGCCTTCAGTCCGCTTACGTCTTTTTGGAAGGCACGAAACGCCTCGCGTTCGTCCACGCATCTTCGACGTTCCTCGCGGAGATTCCGTCTGGCGGCGTCGAGTCGGTTGAGACTCACCGCCACCGAACCGCCCCCGGAACGTCCGCGCCGACCGACTGACTGGACGGCGTTCGTTCGTCGACGAGCGGGAACGTCGACAGGACGCTGCGGTCGGCGTGTGCGACGATTCCCTGTCCGTGTGCGCTCCCACTGGAGGCAAGCGTGTAGGCTTCGGCCATTCCCTTTGGGCCGGCAAGGGGGACGAGTCGAATCGTTGTTCCCTTGCGGTCGAGTTCGACCAGCAAGAACGACTGCGGGAACGAACACGTTGCAGGTGCGGTAATCTCGCGGACGCCATCTCGGACCGCAGTTGCGGGCCAGTGGATGTGGCCAGAGAACACGAGCGGAACCGAGTGACGGGCGAGCACTTCGGTCAGTTCGTCCGCGTTTCGGAGTTGGTAGAAGTCACCCTCGGGGAACTGACCGGTGTGTTGGCGTGGGTGAAACAGGTTGTTGTGGAGGACGACGAGCGGTGTCGTCGCGTCAGCGAGGTGTTCGTCCAACCAGTGGAGATTCGAGTCCGGAATAACTCCTTCGTGAGAGTCAGAGAGGTCGATGTCGGGACCGCCGGTGGCCGAGTCGAGACCGATAACGTCGACACCGCCCACACGGTGGACGAACGGTAGTTCTCCGGTCGCGTATCGGGCGGCGAACTGGCCGGCCGTGGGGGCCTCGTAGTCGTCCCAGTACTTCGGCACGTCGTGGTTTCCAGGGACGGAAACCCACGAGTTCGGGAGGCCGCCGAGGATTTCGTCGACAACGTCGTACTCGCCGGGACGGCCGTCCCGAGTCAGGTCGCCGAGGAGGACCGTCGCGTCCACGTCGAGGTCAGAGATAGTCGACACGGCGGTTCGGAGTCGATTCTCGGTACGGTGGTACACTTTCCACGTTCCGGACCCCGTCGGCGTCACGTGCGGGTCGGCAACGACGGCAATCCGGGTCGGCGTCCGCGAGACGGGCCGTGCGAGACGAGCGAGTACTGGGCCCGGGGAGTTGGGACGAGCGGTCTTCATCGGTCGATTGTCCGCGTGAACGTCCCCAACTCGGTCGTTCTATGGACGCGAATCCGTCCGGTTTCGGGACACAATTCGATTCGAAGCGGCGTCTCGTCGACGCGTGACTCGTCCCCTTGCATACACGTGAACTCACCAGTAGCGGGATGATAAAAATGTCGTACAGAATATATTTTCTGCGTGGTAGCTGTGTGTCGTCTACTGAGCCATCAGTAGTTCACATGAGGAGGACGCTCGGGTTAAGGAGCAGTCCAGCCACGACGAGTAACAGAACGGAGACGACGGCGGCCCCGAGATAGAACGGGGCGGCGTCCTCCGCCGGGGTGCGGACTTTCTTCTCGGCGAGTCCAGCTTTCGCCTTCCCCCGGCCGACTTCGACGAGTCCGGTCAGGACGAACCAGAGCGCGAGCATCGAGAGGACGAGGTGACCGGGTGCCTCTCCGAATAGTCTTCCGAACGTGTATCGCGTGCCCGCGAGATGCCCACCGGTTGCGAACATCAGGAGGGAGGCGAGACGCGACCCCATTGTGAGTCGGGAGATAATAGACTCGAACACGGCGGCGCGAATGTCTCCGGCGCGAGCGGTCGGAAGGACGGCAAGGGCGAAAAAGAGGACGCTTCCCGTCCAGAGTCCGCCGACCAGCATATGGGTCGTTGTGATTACAGTATCGATGAGAGCCATGTCTGCCGGGTTAGTTCACCGACGCTTGAAGGTTTCACCTTCGTGTCGGACGTTCGTCTCCCCGGCCACACCGGGGTTGTGTCCGAAACCGACCATGGGTTCGACGACGCAAACATATTTGTTCGCGGCGTGAGGCCATCGTTCATATGTCAAAGAACGTTCCATTTGAGGCATTAAACGACCTCTCGCTTCCAACGGACGTTACGGTCTCACCGGACGGTGACCGGATTGCGTTCACCGTCGTGGAGTCAGCCCCCGACGAGGACGAACGCCCGACGTCGCTCTACGTGGTTCCCACGGACGGTTCTCGTGAACCGCATCGGCTTACGCGTCTGCCGGGCGCGTCCTCGCCGAAGTGGTCGCCCGACGGGAACCGACTCGCGTTCATCGCCACTCGTGAGAAAGACGTAGAACGCCGAGTCGGGCGGCAAGACGACGAGGACGCGGAAGACGAGGCAGATGCAGACGGGGACGAAACAGTGGATAAAGACCGCGACGACGGTGACGAGTCCGACGAGACGGACGCCGGGTCGAACAACGACGAACCGAAGTCGCAGGTGTGGTGTTTCGACCTCGAACTCGGCGGCGACCCGACGCAGCACACCGACTTCGACGAGGGCGTCTCGGAGTTCGACTGGTCGCCCGACGGCGACCGTCTCGTCGTCTCAGCACGCGACCCGACCGAAGAAGAACAGGAGTATCTCGAACAGCGCAAGGACGGCGGGCCAATCGAAACCGAACGCCTCCAGCACAAGATAAACGGTGTCGGGTGGACCGATACGGTGACGACCTATCTGTTCGTGGTCGACATCGAAACCGGCGAGACGAATCGGTTGGATGAGGCGGCGGCGGCGGGTGCGTTCGCCGACCAGGGCGGTCTCCAGCCCGCGTGGGGGCCGAACGACCGCATCGCGTACATCACGTCGGACGCCGACAACCCCGACGACACGTTGGTACAGGACGTGTTCGTCACCGACCCCGATGGCTCGAACATCGAGAAGGTGACGACAGGAGACAGCGCGCTTGGGGCACCGAAATGGAGTCCGGACGGGACGCGAATCGCCTTCGTGGGCGACGACCCGGAGAACTTCTACCTTCCTCGGGAGATTTACGTCGCCGACCTCGGTTCCGACGAGATTCGGTCGGTCTCGGCCTCACTTGACCGAACGGTCACGTGGAATTCGCAACCGCAGTGGGCGTCGGACGACGAACTGTACACTCTCATCGCCGACGAGGGGAAGTCCAGAGTCGTCCGCCTCGACCCGTATGCGGACGACCCCGAGCGGGTGTTCGACGTGCAGGGCGACTATCGCGGGTTTCAGCTACTCAGCATCGCCGGCGGTCACGCGGGAGTCCGCGTTTCGGACCCGAACGACGGGTGGGACATCTACGGCCTCTCGCTCGACGATATCGACGCGACCGACGAGACGGAAGCCGAGTCGTTCGTCCGACTCTCCGCGCTGAACACCGAGGTCACGGACGAGTACGAGATGCCGCAGACGAAACGCGTGACCTTCGAGAGCGATGGCTGGGAAGTCGAAGGAATCGTCTACGCGCCCGCCGACTTCGACTTCGACAACCCCGACCCGCTTCCGACCGTCGTTGCCATCCACGGCGGTCCGATGGCCTACGACGAACCGGAGTTCCGATTCGAACACCCCGTCTTCACGTCGCGCGGTTATCTGGTCTTCCGGCCGAACTACCGAGGTGGGACCTCGTACGGACGGGAGTTTGCCGATGAACTCCACGGTCAGTGGGGAACGGTCGAAGTCGACGACATCGTCGCGGGCGTCGAATCGCTCGCCGACCGCGGGTGGACCGACCCCGACCGCGTCTTCGGCTACGGCTTTTCCTACGGCGGAATCGCACAAGGGTTCCTCGTGACACAGACCGACCTCTTGACCGCCGCCGTCCCCGAACACGGCATCTACGACCAGCGGTCGGCGTACGGGACCGACGACAACCGCCTCTGGAAGGAATACGAGCACGGCCGTCCGTGGGAGGACCCGGACAGCCTCGATGCCGCCTCGTCTATCACCGACGCCGACAATATCGACACGCCGCTTCTCGTCATGGCCGGCGGTCAAGACTGGCGGTGTCCGCCAACCCAGTCGGAACAACTCTACGTCGCCGCCAAGGCGCAGGGCGTCGATGCCAAACTCGTGGTCTACCCCGATGAACACCACGCCGTCACGAAACCCGAGCGGGCGACCCATCGCCTCGAGCAGATTCTCGACTGGTACGAGCGCCACGACCCGGCCGTGGAGACCGACGAGTGAACGGTGACAGCCTCACACCCGGCCTCAGCGGAGCATCTTCGGTGACTCCGCCGTAACTTCGAGGTCACCAGCGTAGTGGACGAGCGGGTCGCCATCGGGGTGGTCGAACCCGCAGGCTTCGAACATCGTGTTTTCCCGTATCTCGGCGTCCACGTCCTGTATCGGCCACGGGTCGTGGTCGATGTCGCCGATAACGACGGGCCAGTCGTCAGTGTAGAACCGATAGTTCTCGACGAGGAACTCCGTGAGCGACCCCGGCTCGGCGCTACTCTGCTCGCCGGTTGGACGGTACGTTGCATCGAACTGTGCCCCCGGTGACTCCTGCGTCGGGGGACGATAGCTCTGGAACGTGACCGCTCCATCCTGTTCTGTGACGGATATCGTCGCGTAGTGGTAGGGCAGCCGATAGCCTAATCTCGCCATCGACACGCCGAGACGGTCCGCGGCCTCAAGTGTGAAGAAGTAGACGCCTCTCTCGCCCCCGTCAGAAGGTTCGACGTAGGTTCGGAGATTCACCTCTGGAAACGCCAGACCGATGGGTGACCTTCGCGGACGAATGTCCACCATATCGAACGAGACGACACCCAACCACGCCGTTCCGTCGTAGGTCGCCACGGAGAGTTTGTCCGGGAGATGCGCCTGTACGACCTCCGGGTCTACGGGCCAGTGTGCGAATAGCGTGTGTCGCCAGCGCATCGAGAGGAGGTCCATAGTTGCGCTACGGGGCGCTGATGGGTGTGAATTTCGGCAGTTCCTGCTGTTCTCTGTGGCGTCGGTCAACAGCCCTCCGGATCGCCGAAACGACCATCTTGTTGGGAATCAATCAAAACCACATGAGTCTCGACAACGCGAGCGGCACCTTCGATATCGGCGGCGAACTGACGGTTCATCGACTCGGGTTTGGCGCGATGCGCATTACTGGAGCGGACATCATCGGCGAACCCGACGACGTGGAGAACGCGAAAAAGGTCCTCCACGAGGCCGTTGTCCACGGTATCGACCTTATCGACACGGCCGACTCCTACGGCCCCGCAGTCTCCGAGCGACTCATCGGCGAAGCGCTCGCACCCTATCCCGACGACCTCGTGATAGCGACGAAAGGCGGGTTCCTTCGCAACACCGGCGGCGACTGGATACCGAGAGCCGACCCAGACTATCTTCGAAACGCGGTTCTCGGCAGCCTCGACCGACTCCGCGTCGACACCATCGACCTCTATCAACTTCACCAGCCGGACCCGAACCCGGACGTTCCCTTCGAAGAGTCCGTCCACGCCCTCGCGGAGTTGCAAGACGAAGGCCAGATTCGACACGTCGGTCTTTCGAACATCACCGTCGGACAACTCGACGAGGCGCGCGACATCGTCGATATCGCAACCGTTCAGAACCGCTACAACGTCGGCGACCGCGAGTCCGAAGCGGTCCTCGACGCCTGTGACGACTACGATATCGGCTTCATTCCGTATTTCCCGCTCGGCGCGGGCGACCTCGGCGACAAGGCGGACGACGTGGCGACGGTTGCGACAAAGCACGAAGCGACGCCGCAGCAAATCGCTATCGCGTGGTTGCTTCATCGGTCCGACGTGATGCTTCCTATCCCCGGCACGTCGAGCGTGGCGCACCTCCGCGAGAACATCGCGGCATCGCACATCGGACTCGACGACGAAGACATGGCTCGACTCGACGAGTAACGATGGAATTTACTGTCATGCAGGGCGATATCGCCGCCCAATCGGCCGACGCACTCGTAAACGCCGCGGGGACGAGTCTTCGTATGGGGTCCGGCGTCGCCGGTGCACTCCGTCGAGGCGGCGGCCCGGAACTGAACGAGGCGGCGATGGACGAGGGACC
>NZ_JBZRPK010000574.1:0-8009 GCF_058382125.1 Haloferax sp. s1 | reverse complement strand
CTCACCGTTCTCTATTACGAGGAATCGACCGAAAAGCGGGACGACAGAACGTCGGCCGCGGCGACTATCGTCGCACGGAACACCCACGGCGGGGCGCAGACGTACCCGAGGCGACATTGGGACGAGTGATAGAGGGTGTTGAGGGGAGGGTGAACTGGTTGAGAACGAGTTAAGGACCGCTTCAATGCAGGCATCCGATTTCGGTGCCGGATTTAGTAGAGACAGTGCCTCCATCGCACCCGGAATTCTCGTACGAAGCCGCAGCGACGAGCGTGCCCTGAGCCTTTCGAATGCGTATCGTACCGTTTTCGGTGAGTACTGACGTGTCTTCTTCGAAACCGAATCCAGCATATCGAAGGGAGGCCGGTGGTCTCGACTGCAACGTCGTGTCGTCTCCGCTTCGGCTCAGGAGTACGAGCCGTGCGCCCGGTTCGAGTACAAGCTCTTCAATCCGATACGTCTGGTCGGACTCTATGACGTACCCTGACACGTCCAATGAATGTTCAGATTCATTCTCCATCAGAATGTATTCATAACTGATGAATTCACGTTCTATTTCATCTGGATAGACACCGGTACTCTGTAATCCGGGCTTTTCAGTCTTCTTCGAACCGCTCATAGTCCCGTCGTTTGTTGACTTTGGTTCAGCAGTCCTGTCAAATTCTGAAATTCATCAAATTATACCAATAGATAGTTCTACAGAATTTAATGGTAGAAGATCGCGTCCTTTCATATCTAAGTACAATCAGGAATATAAATAAGTCTTTTCGGAGACGATGCAATCCGGTTACTCGAATAGTACCCGGACAAGACTCGGCACACTGTTTTCTCGGCCTAAACTTCGGAACTTCTTTACATCATTTAGGCCAGCCTAAAACATGGCACGTGACAATGAGACTGAGGATAGCCCGACACGGCGCGACTACTTGGCCTACACCGGTGCGCTGGTGAGCAGCGGACTGCTCGCCGGGTGTGCAAGCAACGTCGAATCGGACGCAACACCGTCAGCAGCGGCATCGACAGAAACAGAGACAAAAACGACCCCGACGACACAGACGAGCACGCCCGAAGACGATTCGTTCTCGGTGACGATGGCACCGATAGGCGAAGTCTCGTTTACTGCCGTTCCCCAGACGGTGTACGCGTACAGCCCCCACTACGCAGATATGGCTATCGCCTTCGGCCACGGTGATTCGGTCGCATCACTCGGGTCCCCTAGCAGTTATGCAGCGACATTGAATTACTACTACGACGCAATCGACGGGGCATCATTCGACGCGGCGAACGTCAAACAGGTGTGGAACGACGGCGTCGACAAGGAACTCTTCTACGAAATCGACGCCGACGTTCACCTCCAAGACCCGTGTTGGCTGCTGTCGTTTGCAGATGATTGGGACACATCCGATATCAGGGAGGTTCGAGAGAACATCGGGCCGTGGGTCGGGAATCGATACAGTCGGGAACACGCCCAGCCACCCGAAGGATGCCGCGACGGCTACCAGTACTACACGCTCTGGGAACTCTCGGAAAAAATCGCGGCGGTGTTCCAAGAACAAGAGCGACAGCAGGCACTCCACGAGGAGCACGAGTCGCTGTTGAACACCATCAAACGCGACCTGCCGCCGGAAGAAGAGCGACCGACTGTCGGACTCCTTATCTACCGAGACGGGGCGTTCCGTCCGTACGAGATAAACAGCCCAGGATTCGCAAAGGCGCACGTCCGCCCGCTCGGTGCCCGAGACGCCTTCGTCGACAACGACCAGACGTACGACGAGAACGCCGACGGACAACTCGACTACGAAGCGATGTTAGAAATCGACCCGGACGTCATTCTCCACAACTTCGGAGTCGGAGAATTCTACGATGTCGCGTCGACCCGTGAGACCTTGGAATCTCACCCTGTCGGCAGCGAACTGACGGCAGTACAAAACGACCGCGTGTACAGTTCCGGGACGCCGTTCCAGGGACCGCTCACGAATCTCTTCCAACTCGAAATGACCGCGAAACAGGTCTATCCGGACGTGTTTGGTGAGTGGCCGGGAGACGGAAGCGAAACGTCCTACCCCGAAATTCCGTCCGATGAGCGACTATTCGACCGCCAGCGGGTCTCCGATATCGTCACTGGGACCATCCAATCGTAAGCCCCGTCCGTTCGATTTTTATCATCCGGCAACCGTCGTACATTGATGACCGTGAGGGATTCGCTCGACGAGCCGCGCATTATCGACACGCACGCACACCAGCCGACGGCGGAGTTCCTCGAAGACGCCGGTGGCGAAATGATGCAGGACGCGGCGAACAGATTCGGCGCGGAGATGGAGACGTGGGACTACGAGGAGATGATCGAAGAGTATCACGACCACGGAATCGGCAAGGCGATTCTCCTCGGGTGGGACGCCGAGACGAACACGGGGAATCCGCCGGTGCCGAACGACTACGTTGCCGACGTTCGCGACGAACACCCGGACTTCTTCATCGGATTCGGAAGCGTCGACCCGCTGAAGGACGACTGCGTCGAGGAAGCCATCCGCTGTGTCGAAGACCTCGGACTTTCGGGCTTCAAGTTCCAGCAAATCGCACAGGGATTCGACCCGAGTGACGACGAGCACACGGAACTGTTCGACACCATCGAAGACCTCGGAGTGCCCGTCGTCTTCCACGGCGGCAACTCGACACTCGGTGCGTGTTCGCCGGGCGGGCGCGGACTGAAAATCAAGTACGGAAATCCGATGCTCATCGACGACGTGGCGGCGGAGCACCCCGACCTCAAGATTCTCATCGCCCACCCGGCGTTCCCGTGGGAACAAGAGCAACTGGCTATCTGCCAGCAGAAGGGGAACGTCTACATGGACCTCTCCGGGTGGCTTCCCAAGTACATCGACGAGCAAGTGCTACACTACGCGAAGACGGTCCTGCAGGACAAGGTGATGTTCGGCACCGACTACCCGATGATTCGGCCGGAACAGTGGTTCGAATCGTTCGACGACCACTTCGACGCCTCGGACGAGGTCAAGCGCAAGCTTCTCTGGGAGAACGCAGAGGAGTTCCTCGGTCTCGACTGAGTGGACAGTGCGATTCGACGTCGGTCAGTCGAAATCGGGGCGACGCTTCTCCAAGAACGCCGAAACGCCCTCTTCGTGCGCATCGGTATCGTAAGCTAGCGTCTGCGCTTGCGCCTCGCGTTCGAGGCCATCGGGCCACGGACGACCGAGATTTGCGTGAATCGCTTCTTTTGCGAGCGCCAGCGTCTCAGTCGGTCGGGAGGCGAGTGTCTCGACCATTTCGTCGACGACCGTATCGAGTTCGTCCGCGTCCACAACCTCGTTCACCAAGTCGAGGTCGGCGGCCCGCTCGGCTGAGATGAGT
The DNA here is from genome assembly GCF_058382125.1 of Haloferax sp. s1. NCBI lineage: Archaea > Methanobacteriati > Methanobacteriota > Halobacteria > Halobacteriales > Haloferacaceae > Haloferax > Haloferax sp. s1. The sequence goes on along the minus strand of NZ_JBZRPK010000574.1, from coordinate 4,643 downwards.
TTCCCGGTGAACGCCAGTTCTTTCGCCGCCCGAAGGCCGACGAGTCGCGGAAGCGTCACCGTCCCGCCGGCATCGGGGACGAGGCCGACGTTCACGAACGACGCGCCAAACCGTGCCCCTTGGACGGCATAGGCGAAGTCGCAGGCGGCGACGACAGACGTGCCAGCGCCGACGGCGTCCCCGTTGACGCGGGCGATAACCGGAACCGGTGCGGTGAGAATTGCTTCGGCCACGCGTCCGAGCGTCCCGCGAACGCGCTCGTACGCTTCACGTGCCGTCTCGTCGCGTTCGGCCATCGCTTGGATGTCGCCACCGGCACTAAACGCGTCGCCGTCGCCGGTCAACACGACGGCGTCGACGGCTTCGGGTGAGAGGTTTTCGAGCGCCGCAGAGAGGTCGCGCGCCACGTCGGCGGTAAAGGCGTTCTTCACGTCGGGTCGGTCGAACGTTACCGTCCTGACTCCGTCCGCGTCTTCGACTCGCATACCCTCGCTACACGGACACGAAATAAATAGCCTCCCCGAATAGCCAGTCACTCACTGGAAGTCGTCCCGACCGGCAGCCCGCAGCAGCCAAATAACGTCCCGAAACATCACCCAAACAGCGTCCCGAACAGCGACTGTTGCGCCCGCCGAAGTCGTTCCAGAAACGCGGATTTGCTAATACCGAGTTCGTCGGCCACGTCTTCGGCCGTAATCGTCCGCGGGAGTTCGAAATATCCCATCTCAACCGCGACGTGGAGGCTCTCTTCTTGGGCCGGTGTAAGGTCCCACGCCCGTCCAACCGGGGGCGTCTCGTCCGACCTGAGTGGATAGACGCGCTGGAGTTGAATACCGACGGTGTGTCCAGCCTTCTCCATGACGCCGCGGAGCACGTCGTAGCCGACGACGGCACCTCGCATCGTCGCGCCGCCGTCGTTGTACTCCATCGATTCGACGAGGAAGCCGACATCGACGAGTTCGTGGACGACACACGGGTGTTTCGAGAGACACCGATACGTGTGAGCGTCGTCCCCCCGGGTGACGTGAAGGTACCGAATATCGTCGTCGGCGTCGAGAGTCGCTGCCAATCGATCGTCGCTCGAAGCGGAAAAGTGGAGGAGAACGTTCCCGTCGGCACGGAGTTGCGGCGCGGCCGCATCGACTGTGGCGGGGACTTCCTCGGTTGCCCGTGCGAGCGGACAGTCGTCCCCGTCAATTCGAAACTCGGCCACGAGACACTCCTCTATCATCGGTGGAAGATACACGACACGTGTATATAAAGGCCGTCTATAGGCGGGCCAATTCGTAAGTGGTTATCCATGATAGTTCCACATAGACTGATGGACCTCGAAACTGTCAAAGAACGCGCTGGACCGCGGCAGTTCGCTCCGAAGGACGACATGCCTGAGGAGTACCGCAAAGCCGCGACTCGCATGATTCAGTTCCACGCGAACAGCGAAGTGATGGGCGGCTACCTCGAAAAACCGTTCATCCGCCAAGCACCGAGTATCGACCGTAAACTCGCGTTCTCGGCGAAAGTCCAAGACGAGATCGGACACGCGCAACTGCTCTACCGGGCGGCGGAATCGCTCGGTATCAAGACCCGCGACGAGATGTTGGACGAACTCGCCAACGGCGAAGGAAAGTTCCTCAACTGCTTCCACTACCCGATGGAGTCGTGGCACGAAGTCCCCATGATTGCGTTCTTCGTCGACGGCGCGGCCATGCATCGACAGGCCACGCTCAAGAACACGTCGTGGACGCCGTACGCGCACGCGATGGACAAGGTGTGCTTCGAAGAGGGCTTCCACGTCAAGCACGGCGAATCCATCCTCTCCGAACTGATGAACGGGTCGAAGGCGACCCAAGAGAAGACACAGGAGGCCTTCGAGATGTGGTGGCCGCGTATCATCCAGTTCTTCGGCCCGACCAACGACAAGTCCGTGCACAACGACTTCGCACAGCAGGTCGGTCTGAAGACGAAGTCGAACGACGAACTGCGCGACACCTTCCTCGACACCTACGTCCCGAAGGCCGAGAAGTACGGCCTCGAAGTCCCCGAGTACCCGCGTATCGAGTACGACGAGGACGAAGACACCTACCACGTCAACGAGGACGACCTCAACTGGGACGAGTTCTGGACCATCGCCAAGAACGACTCGGAAGGCAGCCACGAACAGATTAACTCTCGCGCCCACGCCCAAGCGGCGGTCGAGTGGGTCCGCGAGTCGATGGAAAGCTGGGAACAGGCGGCGAACACCGAAACCCCGCAGGCGGCGGACTAAGAACCATGATTTGGGAAGTATTCAGACAGGAGAGACCGGGCGGCTACCACAAGCACTGTGGGAACGTCCACGCACCGGACCGCGAGATGGCACTCCAGTTCGCGGCCGTCCAGCACGGCCGGCGAATGAAGACCAACAGCCTGTGGGTCACGCCACAGCGTGAAATCGGCGAAATCGACGCAGACGAGATAAGCTTCGGCGGGATGACGGACAAGACCTACCGCTGGGCGACGTCGTACACGGACATCGAACCCGCAGCACCCGAAGTCGCGGAGAGCGAGGCCGAACAAGCCGACGTCGAAAGTTCACTCGAGGCGGACAGCTAACATGGTTGCCTTACTCAATCCCGAAGACCTCGACGGAGCCCAGCAGGCGGCAATCGAAGAGATGCTGTTCCGCATGGCCGACGACGAGTACGTCCAGGGCGAGCGCCTCATCGAATGGCAGATTTACGCGCCGACGCTCGAATCCGACCTCGCGCTGGCGAACATCGCACAGGACGAGTTCGGCCACGCCCGCCTCTGGTACGACCTGCTCGAAGAACTCGGCCACACCGAGGCCGAACTTATCTGGGAACGCCCGGCGGACGAGTTCAAGCACGCGACGCTGGTCGAACTTCCGTTCGAGGAGGGAGACTGGGCCGACGCCATCCTCCGGTGTTACCTCTTCGACAGTGCCGAACGACTACGCTTGGAGTCGCTCGTGGACACGAGCTATGCGCCGCTCGCCGACCGGGTTGGAAAGGTGCTGAGCGAAGAGCGCTACCACCTCGAAAACGCCCAAAGCTGGCTCGACCGGCTCGCCGAAGGTGACAGCAAAGAGCACGTGCAGGACGCGCTGGACCGGCTGTTCCCCCATGCGCTCTCGCTGTTCGTCGAACCCGAATACGAAGAAGAGATTGTGGAAAACGACTTCCGGACGGAGTCCATAGAAGACCTCCGTGTCGAGTGGCTAGAGACGGTCATCCCCTACCTCGAATCGCTCGGCCTCGACGTGCCAGACCCCGACGGGGTGGACAAGCCAACCGCCCGCGGGCGCGACGGCACGCACACCGAACACTGGGACGAGTTGGCCGCGGACTTCCGGAAGACGTACAACGAGCTCGAAGCACCAGAACCAGCGAGAATCGGACGGGAGCGTGCCTGACATGAGTACTGACGACGCATCGACCGAGGCGGCCTGCGGCTACACTGAGTACGTCGACGGCGAGGCCCCCGAAGACTTCCCGAAGACGGGCGAAGGTGCCACCGGTATTGAAGCCGACATCTGGGAGACCCTCTACGAAATCGAGGACCCGGAGATGCCGGTGAGCATCGTCGACCTCGGTCTCATCTACGACGTCCGGGTCGTCGAAGAAGAAGACGAGGAGGGCGAGCCGAAGACGCACGGCATCGTCGAGATGACCTTGACGTACACCGGCTGTCCGGCCCGCGACTACATCACGAACGACGTGAAGTGCGCGATTCTCGCCTCCGGCGTCGACGAAGCGTCCGTCAGGCTCAGGTTCACTCCGGAATGGAACGTCAACATGGTGACCGAGGCGGGCCGCGAGGCCCTCCGCGACTTCGGGCTGGGGGTATGATGCGCCGCTTCGACCCCAGCACCGACACGTCGGGCGAAACCGCAGGTGCGGAGTGCCCGTACTGTGGCTCGACCGACACCGTGCGCGAGCATCCGAAAGGTCCCGGCCTCTGCCGCTCGATGCACTTCTGCAACGAGTGTCAAGAGCCGTTCCAGCGATTCGAATAGCGCGACAAATCGAGGTCCCGTTTCGATTCGGTTCCGTTTTTTCTGAAGGCGGACTCGACAAAGAGAGCTACGTAGCGGCGCGAGAGTTACTCTGTTCTGGAGTGGAGAACGAAACCAGCGGAACGGAGCGTCTCGAAACTGACGGGTCGAAGAACTGGGACGCGCCGGTGAAGTGGTGTTGAGAGCGCGTCAGCGAATCCGAAATTGCGGACGTGTCAGTGGATGTTGAGGTTGATGTTCTTCGCTTGGGTGAACTCGCGGACGGCTTCTTCACCCTGCTCGCGTCCGTGGCCACTCTGTTTCGTGCCGCCGAACGGCGTCTGCGGGAACGTGACCGGGTACTCGTTGACGCTGACCATCCCGTAGTCGAGCGCGTCGGCGACCTGGTGGGCGCGGGAGAGTCCGTCGGTCCAGATACCCGCAAGGAGTCCGTACGGCGAGTCGTTAGCGATTTCGATGGCCTCCGCTTGGTCTTCGAACTCGATGACCGAAAGCACCGGGCCGAAGATTTCCTCACGTGCGACCGTCATGTCGTTCGTCACGTCGGTGAGGACCGTCGGTTCGACGAAGTAGACGTCTTCCTTGTCTTCGGGTCGGCCGCCGCCGCACGCGACGGTTGCGCCTTCGT
>NZ_JBZRPK010000712.1:0-21114 GCF_058382125.1 Haloferax sp. s1 | reverse complement strand
GTGGGAACAGGGTACGTCTGTCGACATCGTCAAGTACGACGACTACTTCGGCGGCGAAGTCAAAAACGACGGCGTCCACTGGCAGATCATCGAAGACACCGACGCCAAATGGACGTACACGATGGAGAAGAACGCCGACGCGTTCGCAATTCCGACGCCGAAGTACGACCCCAGCCTTGTGAACGTCGAAGAGACCGACGATGTCGGCCGTGAACTCGGTAGCTACGGTCCGGTTCGTAACGGTGATACCCTGAACTACTCGGCAATCTCCGAACTCACGACCTACTACATCGGCTTTAGCATGTCCAACGTGCCGAAGCCGGTCCGCAAAGCCGTCGCATACGCAGTTAACCGCGAAGTCATCGTGAGCGAGGTCTTCAAGAACCGCGGTCGCTCCGCGTTCCACCTCACCCCACCGGCAATCTACCCCGGTGGCTCCAGCGCCTACGACAAGCACGCCGAAGAAAAGTACCCATACGGCATCAACGAGTCTCGCCTCGACAAGGCCCGCGAGATCATGGAAGCAGAAGGGTACAACAAGGACAACAAGTACACGCTGCAATGGACGCAGTACAAGTCGGCAACCTGGTCGGCGATGGCGAAGATTCTCCGCGACCAGCTTGCGAGCGTTCACATCAACATGAAGATCGAGGAAGCGCCGTTCGCGACGCTGACCCAGCGCGGTCGTCAGGGTAACCTCGAACTGTACACGCTCGGATGGGGTGCCGACTACCCAGAAGCGAGCAACTTCCTCCAGCTTCTGAACCCGGCAGACACCATCATCGGTGGCGAGTCGACCCCGGTTTCGTATCTCGACTGGAGCGAAGAAACCGGCGACGCTTCGCAGAAGGCGACCGATGCGTGGCAGACTGTCCTCGATAACAAGGCGACGACCGAGGAGGCTGCCGCCGCACGCGACGAGGCATACGTCGCCCTCGAAGAAGCCAACTGGGAAGACGTCGGCTTCATCAACCTTTACCACCCGAAGGGTGAGCTGTTCTGGTACGACCGGATCGACTACCAGCCGCCGGGTGCGATGGGTGCTGCGTCCGCAATGGACAAGGACATCACGCTCTCCGAGAGTAAGTAACGCAACTCAGCGCGCCGATTTTTCAACAATCAGGCAGTGAACCGAAGGTTCAGTGTCCGTGGTAAATGTTTCCGCGAGCATAACGTAAGACATAATCATGATGGCTGTTCAAGACCTACATAGTATGAGCGACAAGAACTGGCATAGGGGTGGAAAATGAGCCGCTGGGAGTATCTACTCAAACGGATTCTACTAGCGCTTCCAGTAGTCCTCTTTGGTGTCACAGTTACCTTCTTCATTATCCGGCTCGGGCCGATAGACCCGGCCGCGGCTATCCTTGGTCCCCAAGGTGCAACGGGTGCCGAAGCGGAACGGATTCGGCAGCAACTTGGCTTGAACGACCCGCTGTGGCAGCAGTACTTCGACTACCTGGTGAATTTGGTGACGCTTAATATGCCCAACTCGTGGGTTATCAGCCCGGGTACGCCGGCGTTCGAACTCGTGCTGATTTACCTCCCGCGGACGATGTGGCTCGGCTTCTGGTCGGTGCTCATCGCGCTGTTCGTCGGTATCCCGCTTGGGTTCTACGCGGGACTCCGTCCGAACACCGTCGGAGACTACCTCGCTTCGTTCGGGGGTATCGTCTGGCGCGCAATGCCGAACTTCTGGCTCGCCGTCATCTTCGTCAGTATCCTTGCGCAGTCGAACAAGGTGCTCGGATTCGAGTGGTCGTCGCTACTCGTTGAAACGAACATCGTGACACCGCCCTCGCTCGCGTTCTTGGCGCATCCGCTCGAATCGCTCACGAACCCCGGCGAGGCATTTACCGAGTTCCTAAAGGCAACCAAACAAGTTGCCCCCGCAGCCCTCGTTCTTGGCTCGTCGTCCATGGGGAACGAGATGCGTATCGGGCGCACAGCGGTACTGGAGACTATCAACTCCAACTACGTCGAGACGGCGCGTGCGAAAGGTCTCTCCGAGCGAAGTATCGTCTGGAAGCACGTGTTCCGGAACGCGCTCATCCCGCTCATTCCAATCATCACGAGCGAGGCGTTCATCCTCATCAGCGGGTCCGTCCTCGTCGAACTGGTATTCGCTATCAACGGGATGGGGTACCTGTTCTATCAGGCATCCGTGCAGGGTGACCTCCCGCTCGTGGGTGCGTTGATGTACATCTCTATCGTCTTGCTCGTGTCCGTGAACATCCTCCAAGACATCCTCTACACCGTCGTGGACCCCCGCGTCGGAATTGATCAGAACTGACACGATATGATTGAGAACCAAAACCAAGACAGCAAACTCACGGATCGCATCGCAGCCAACCCCCGCCCCGCGCTCGTGTGGGCCGCTATCGGTGTGGTCCTTATCCTCCCCGAAGTGGGTGCACTCGTCCAAGCCGTTGGTGGCTTGCTCAGTGCAGTGCTCGGAGTACTCGGGCAAGCCGAGGTCGCGGCGAGCATCAGGGCGTTCGGCGACCAGATTCCGACGCTCCTCTCGCGTGATGTCATCGGTAATTCAGGGCACTACAACGGGACGACCTGGGAAGGCAACTTCCTCGGTCTCGAACCCGGAATTGCGTGGTTCATCCGGGTGGCGCTCGTGTATGCGTACTCGGCAGTGTTCATCGGCTGGCTCATCAACGGGTACTTCCGATACCGAGAACACTACCGCGAAGCCGACTGGACGCCCGGTGACGACATCGTGAATCGCTTCCGCCGCCACAGTTGGGGGAAGTTCGGCTTCGTCGTCGTTGCGATATTCCTCGTGATGGCAGTGTTCGCGCCAGCAATCGGTCCGACCACGGTCGATAAGAACATTCGAAACCCGTACTCGAGCGAGATTACCTACTGGGATGAAGAGGCGAGTTCCGTCGAATCGACCATCGTCGGTCAAGCGAACATCCAGTCCTCTTCGAAGGGGTCGTCAGACCGGAACGTCGGCCCGATGCAATACGATGACTTCGGCAGGTTCCATCCATTCGGAACAACGACAGACGGTAAGGACTTGTTTACCTTCGTCGCTTCGGGTGCGAGGGTATCGCTCTCCATCGCGCTCCTCTCAATCATGCTTGCTGCGGGTATGGCGTTGCTCCTCGCACTCGTCACGGCCTACTACAAGGGTATTGCAGACCTCGCCGCCGTCCTCGCAAGTGACTCCGTACAGGCAATCCCCATGTTCATGTTGCTCATCATCGTCTTCGTGGTCTTTAGCGGAACGTGGCTTGGGGACCTGTACGATGGGGCCGCGTTAATGGTCGGCATCTTCTTCGTCCTCTACTGGCCGAGTCTGTGGCGTGCAGTCCGTGGTCCCGCCCTCCAAGTGTCGGGCCAAGAGTGGATCGACGCTGCGGAGAGCTTCGGTCAGGCACCGCTCGTCATCATGAAGAAACATATGGCACCGTACGTCATCGGATACCTTCTCGTCTACTCGTCGATGACCCTCGGTGGCATCATAATCGCCATCGCCGGGTTGTCGTTCATTGGCCTCGGCATCTCACCGCCAACACCCGAGTGGGGGCGGCTAATTACAGACGGGCAACCATACGTTGCGAGTGTCTCGTGGCACATCTCGCTCCTTCCCGGTCTCATCATCACGCTCGTCGTGACTGGCTTCAACGCGCTCGGTGACGGTGTCCGTGACGCAATCGACCCACAGAGTGAGGGCGGAGAAAGTACTGAAGCTGCTGCAGCAGGGGGGTCGGGCGTATGAGCGGCCGTTCCAAAGGCGCCAAGCCCATCCTCTCCGTGCAGAACCTGCGGACCTCCTTCTACACGGATAAGGAGGTCATCCGCGCTGTCGACGGGTTGAGCTTCGACATCTACCGCGGCGAGACGGTCGGTATCGTCGGCGAGTCGGGGTCCGGAAAGAGTGTGACCGCCCGGTCGATTATGGGCCTCGTCGACTCCCCCGGCCGCATCGAAGGCGGCCGAATCGAATTCGAGGGAGACGACCTAGCGCAGAAAACAGAAAAAGAGTGGCGGAAGATTCGTGGGAACGGCATCGCGATGGTGTTCCAGGACCCACTGACGTCACTGAATCCAGTGTACACGGTCGGGAACCAGATCAAAGAAGCACTCCGACTTCACCAGAATTTGAGTGGGCAGAAAGCGACCAGCGAGGCCGTCGAACTGCTGGAAGCTGTCGGGATTCCCGACGCACGACGCCGACTTCGAGAGTACCCACACGAGTTCTCTGGCGGGATGCGCCAGCGTGCAGTCATCGCGATGGCACTCGCGTGCGACCCCGAAGTGCTCATCTGTGACGAGCCGACGACGGCACTCGACGTGACGATTCAGGCCCAGATTCTCGAACTGCTCGACACGCTTAAAGAAGAGCGTGATCTGGGAATCATGTTCATCACGCACGACATGGGTGTTATCGCCGAGGTCGCAGACCGCGTCAACGTGATGTACGCAGGAGAAGTCGTCGAGAGCGCATCAGTCGAAGCGTTGTTCGAAAACCCTCGTCATCCCTACACGCAGGGCCTCCTCAAGTCGATTCCCGGGCGAACTGCAGCCGGCGAGCGCCTGAGTACAATCGAGGGAGATGTTCCAACACCGAACGAAGAGCCGACGTACTGTCGGTTCGCCCCGCGCTGTCCGAAGGCCTTCGAGGAGTGTGACACCGTCCACCCGGAGTCTGTCCCTGTCACTGAGCATGCAGACGACCACACCGCAGCATGTCTCCTGTACCCCGAGGACATGAGCACGGCAGAAGCAATTGAAACTCACCGAGCTGAGAGAGGTGATTCCAAATGAGCACACACACAAACGCGAACGGTCAGATGATGAGCGCCACCGAAGAGGTCTCATCGGGTGAGACGCTTATCGAGGTGCGGAACCTCAAGACGTACTACGAAGATGGGAGTCTGCTCGGTGGGACACCCGTCAAGGCAGTCGACGGTGTGAACTTCAACATCAAGAAGGGTGAAACGCTCGGGCTCGTCGGCGAGTCAGGGTGTGGTAAGTCGACGCTCGGTCGGACGCTCGTTCGCCTCGAACAGGCAACCGGCGGAGAGGTGCTCCGCCGCGGACGCGACATTACGACGCTCTCAGGAGACGAACTCAAGAAGTGGCGAAAGAACACCCAGATGGTGTTTCAAGACCCCGAGTCGAGCCTCAACGACCGGATGACCGTCGGTGAAATCATCCGCGAGCCGCTCGATGTCCACGAGATTGGAACACAGAAAGAGCGCACACAGAAGGTTCGAGAGTTACTTTCGACCGTCGGGCTGCAAGAAGAGCACTACTACCGCTACCCTCACCAGTTCTCGGGCGGGCAGCGCCAGCGAATCGGCATCGCCCGTGCACTAGCCCTTGAACCCGAATTCATCGTCCTCGACGAGCCCGTTTCGGCGCTCGACGTGTCCGTTCAGGCCAAGGTCCTGAACCTGCTCGACGACCTGCAAGAGGAGTTCGGGTTGACCTATCTCTTCATCGCGCACGACCTCTCTGTGGTTCGCCACATCTGCGACCGTGTCGCCGTGATGTACCTCGGTAACATCATGGAAATCGGTCCCACGGAGGCGCTGTTTGACGACCCGGCGAACCCATACACACACGCCTTACTGTCTGCGATTCCGGAACCGGACCCGACGAGTGACCGGAACCGAATCACGCTGCGCGGGACGCCGCCAAGTCCGCGCGACCCGCCGGTTGGGTGCCCGTTCTCGACGCGGTGTCCGGTGAAGATTCGGCCGGGCAAGTACAGCGATGTCGACGACGACCTCTGGGAACGGATTAGCATCCTGCGTGAGGTTATCCGCGAACGCGGCCGTGTCGAACTGAGCCTAACAGAACGCATCAGCAACCTCCTCGGCAGGGAGACCCGCCTGACAGACATCTACGAGGTCGAATCGGAGCTGTTCGGAGATATCGACGTGCCACAGGAGATATCGTCACACATCCACGAGGCCATCGAGTACGTCGACCAGGACAAGCCCGAGCGCGCTGAGGAGTACCTTCGCGAGGAGTTCGGAAGCGTATGCGACACCGAACAACCCGAGCAGTACACCGTGGGCAATACTGGACGGACGAGCCTCTGTCACCGGCACGCTAACGACTACGAAGAGCCAGTCGAAGCCTACACGGAGACACACAGCGGTCTGTTCGCAGACGACTGATGGTCGACACGAGGCGGCTCGGAATCAAGTTCATCGATGCGGGGGCGTACGCACTGGTGATTACCGCCGTCGTGTTCGGCCTTGGAGCGTTGCTCGCGTTGCTCGTGAGGATTCGTCCACTTCTCGGCGCGAAGTGGTTCATGTTCCTCGTCGGGTTCGTGATGCTCGCCTATTCGGCGCTCAAACTCCGTCCAACGCCGCTCTGGAAGGACAAAGAGAAACCGTCACGTGAGCCGGTCGGCATACAGGCCGCCGTTGCGGGAGCGCTTCCATCGAAATACTACCTCCCGGCCTCGGAGCGACTGTCGGTTTCGGCAAAGCTGTTTGTCGCAAGCCTCAGCGTCTTAGCCACCTCGCTGGCCATGGAGGTCATCTTCGGTATCGGTATCGGGATGGGCTCTTGAGACGCCGGAGACCGTAAATTCACAGTCTTCGACAACTTTTACCACGACGAGCGGTGACGTAGGTGTATGCCAGAGACTGGAGAGGGAGTCAACCGCGGTGAGCGACTCGCCGCGAACGCGGGAGCGGAAAAAGAAGCCTGGGCGGCGACGCTCGAAGATATGCGAGCGCTCGCTGCGGAGTTGGAAGACGACGGGTGGTCGACGGTTACGATTCAGGCAGGGAGCACTGCACCGACGGGCCAAAGCGACGATGATGACCGCTTCGGACTAGTATACGTTATACCCGGGAACAAGGCCGAACCGTTCGCGGAAGCGGTCGAATCGAATGATTTCCCCGAGTACGAGGTGTATCGTGCCGAGCAGAGCGGCAAAGTGTTTATCGTCACGGAGTTCCGCGACCCCGAGTCGAAGACGGCGATTCTCATCGCGGGGGTATTCGAACTCAGGAACTCACTCGGTTGCGTGCGTGCTGCGACTGAAACAGAGACGATGTACACGCACATCCAGAAACTCGATGGCACCCATCTCGGCTCGTTCCGTCACGACGACTACGAGAAATTCTTCCCGAGCGTTACTGCCGTCGAAAATTGGGCAGACGTTGACTCCGAGGCGATGAACTCCGACTGACAGCAACTGTTTCTCACGCCGGGTTTTTCTTCTATTTTCATTTTTTCAGAAGGTTTGGCAGTTTGAGACCCACTGTGTGAATCAGGCGCGAGCCTTCGCAGAGTACATTAGGCGGGGGGATGAAAGCGGGGGTATGAAAGTAGCCGACGCGATGACTCCCGGTGAGGAGGTCGTGACGGTGTCCCTTCCGGGCACCCGCGACGACGTTCTGGAGTACCTCCAAGAGCGTGGGTTCTCCTCTGTGCCAGTGGTGAAAGAGACCGACGAAGGCACGAACTACCGCGGTCTCATCTCCCGAGAGGACCTCATCAAGGACCCGGACGAAGACCAACTCGCGGTGCTCGTCCGCGAAGTACCGACCGCGAGCGCCGACGACGACCTCGAAGCGGCCGCCGCGACGATGGTCACCGAAAATGCGCGCCGAATCCCCGTCGTCGACGGTGATACCATCGAGGGTATCATCACCGTCACCGACGTCATCCGCACCATCGCTCGTGGCGATATCGACGGCGAGACGCCGGTCGGCGACCTCGCCGCACGCGACGTGAACACGACGTACGTGGAGGTTCCCCTCCCGGTCGTCGAGCGCGAGATCTACTACGCGAACGTCCCCTATGCCGTCGTCCTCGACGACGAGGCCTCGCTAGCGGGTATCGTGACCGAAGTCGACATCATCGAAGTCGCTCGCGTCGTCGAAGGCGAAGCAGGCACCGGTGACTCCGTCGCCAACCAGGACGACAAGTGGATGTGGGAAGGCATCAAGGCGGTCGGCAACCGCTACATTCCAACCCGCAACGTCGAGATTCCGGCGGAACCGGTTTCGAAGTTCATGACTGAGAACCTCGAAACCGTCTCGACGCGCGCCGCCGCTAAGGACGCCGCACAGATGATGATTCGAGAGGATATCGAACAGATTCCGCTCGTCAGCGGCGACGAACTCATCGGTATCGTCCGCGACATCAACCTGCTGGAGGCGCTATATGAGTGAAGGTACCGAATCCGCCGCACTCGCCGAACTGGCGAAGCGTCGCGGCTTCTTCTTCGGTTCTTCGGAAGCCTACGGTGGCGTCGGCGGGTTTTACACCTACGGCCCGCAAGGCGCGGCCCTGAAGTCCAACGTCGAAGAGGCGTGGCGCGAGCGCTTTGCCGTACAGGAGGGCAACCTCGAAATCGAGGCCCCGACAATCATGCCCGAACCCGTCTTCGAGGCGTCCGGTCACCTCGACGGCTTCGACGACATGCTCGTCGAGTGTGCCGAGTGCGGCGAATCCCACCGCGCGGACCACCTCATCGAGGACAACTCCGACCTCGAAGACGCGGAGACGCTCTCGCTGGAGGAAGCCGCCGATGAGATTGCCGACCTCGGTCTCGTCTGTCCGAACTGTGGCGCAGACCTCGCCGGCCAGTCGGTCGAGAGTTTCAACCTGATGTTCGAGACGAACATCGGTCCCGGTTCGAAGACGCCCGGTTACCTCCGTCCCGAGACGGCACAGGGCATCTTCGTCGAGTTCCCGCGCATCAAGGAGTACGCGCGCAACCGACTCCCGTTCGGCGTGACGCAAATCGGTCGCGCCTACCGCAACGAGATTAGCCCGCGGAAGAACATCGTCCGCACACGCGAGTTCACGCAGGCCGAACTCGAACACTTCATCGACCCCGAGCGCGACGAAGCCGACCTCTCAGCGGTCGAAGACGTGGAGGTGCTTCTCTACCCCGCGACCGAACAGGAGAAAGAAGACGGCGAGTACATCGAGACGACCATCGGCGAGGCGGTCGACGAGGGCATCATCGCCAACGCGTGGATTGGCTACTTCCTCGGCATCGCCCAAGAGTGGTACGAGGATGTCGGCGTCGACATGGACCGCTTCCGCTTCCGCCAGCACCTCGCGGGCGAACGCGCCCACTACTCTGCGGACTGCTGGGACGCAGAAAGCGAAGTCGACGGCGACTGGATCGAGATTGCCGGCTTCTCGTATCGCAGCGACTACGACCTCTCGAAGCACGGCGAGTACGGCGACGACGACTTCACCGTCTTCCAGCAGTACGACGAACCCAAGACGGTCGAACGCGCCGTCGTCGACCCCGACATGGCGACGCTCGGTCCCGAGTTCGGCGCGCAGGCCGCGGACGTGGCCGACGCGCTCGAAGCACTCGCCGAGCGCGACCCGGACGCTTTCGACGCGGACGAAGTCACACTCGATATCGACGGCGAGGAGGTCACCGTCGACACCGACGTAGCGAACTTCTCGGTCGAGACGCAGACCGAAGCGGGCGAACACATCACGCCGCACGTCGTCGAACCGTCGTTCGGTGTCGACCGCACGGTCTACACGCTTCTCGCGCACGCGTACGAGACCGACGAGGTCGACGGCGAAGCACGGACGTTCCTGTCGCTTTCGCCCTCGGTTGCGCCGACGAACGTCGGCGTCTTCCCCCTCGTCAGCAACGTCGAGGAACTCGTGGACCTCGCCGACGACGTGGCCGAAGAGCTTCGCGCGGCCGGATTTGCGGTCGTCTACGACGACTCCGGCAGCATCGGTCGGCGCTACCGCCGACAGGACGAAGTCGGGACGCCCTTCTGTATCACCATCGACCGCGATGGGATGGAAGGCGACGGCGAAGACACCGTGACCATCCGCGAGCGCGACAGCGGTCAGCAGGTTCGGCTGCCGGTCGACGACCTCGTCCAGACCCTCGTCGGCCTGCGCGCGGGAACCACCTCGTTCGACGACGTGCTCGACGAGAACGAAATCGTCGAGGCCTAACAGAGCCGTGGGACGCCCGAGTACCGCCGAAGTGAAGCGGCGACTGGTCCACGCGAGTGGGTCGGGGATGCCCCTTTTGTACATTCTCGATATTGTCAATTGGCAGACGCTCGGGTACCTGTTCGTCTTCCTGTCGGTCGTCGTCAGCGTTCTCGAAGTCCTTCGACTGTTCGGTGGTCTCGATTGGCGTATCTACGACGAACTCACTCGCGAATACGAACAGGACAACATCGCGGGCTACGCGCTATACGTCTACAGTCAGACCGCCGTCGCGCTGGTTTTCAGCCCACACATTGCAGTTCCCGGGATGCTCATGCTCACCATCGGCGACCCGATTAGCGGGCTTCTCGGTTCCGCGCCGGTCGGCGAGTGGAAGTCAGTCCGGACACTCGCGGTGATGTTCACCGTCTGTCTCGCTCTCGCCGCGCCGTTCGTAATTCCGGCCTTCGGATTTATCGCTGGAGGTGTGGCGGCCGCTGCGGGTGCCGCCGGGGCGACGCTGGCAGACGGGGCGAAACCGGTCGTCGCGGGCTACGTTATCGACGACAACGTCTCGATTCCGCCGGTCGCCTGCGTCGCTATCGCGTCGATACTCTGGCTTATTGCCTGAATCCCGGGACGAATCGAACGAATAGGACCGCACCGGCACGACCAGATTTTGTGACACCGTAACACGATTTTATTTCTCTCGCCGACGAATGTGACTGTCGTGACCGTCTACGAGAGCGACCTTCCGGGCGTCGGGAAGAAACACGAAGTGGAACTCGGTGACGGAGCGCGCCTCATCATCGTGACGCACAACACCGGGAAACGAGAGGTGTTCCGCCGCGAGAGCGCCGACAGCGACTCTGAAAAGCTGTTCGAACTCGACGATAAACTCGCGCGGCAGGTCGGGACGCTCCTCGAAGGTGCGTACTTTCAGCCGGTCGAACCGACGAGGATTGAGACGCTGCTCGGCGACAGTACGCTCATCGAGTGGGTCGAAGTCGGTGCCGACGCAGACGTAGTCGGAAAGACGCTCGGCGAGTCGAATCTCCGGCAAGCAACCGGCGCGTCGGTCATCGCCATCGAGCGCGACGACGAGGTTATCGCCTCGCCTGGCGGCGACGCGATGGTCGAAGCCGGGGACACACTCGTCGTCATCGGACCGCGTGAGGCCTGCCGAAATTTCGTCGAACTCGTCACCGGGGCCTGATGGCGGCGGCGCTCCTCGAATTCGGCTACCTGTTCGTCGTCCTCGCGCTCACCGGAGCGGCCGCGCTGCGACTCGGGTTGTCGGTCATCCCGCTGTACGTCGTCGGTGGTGTCGTCGCCGGACCCTACGTCGCCGGTCGCCTCGGACTGCCCTACGTCGCCGACGGTGAGGTCATCGCGCTTCTCGCAGAACTCGGTATCGTCCTCCTATTGTTCTTTCTCGGACTGGAGTTCAGTCTCGACCGACTTCGCGCGTCCGGGTCGGAAATCGGGCGCGCCGGGGTCGTCGACCTCGGCGTGAACCTCCCACTCGGCATCGCAATCGGTCTCCTTCTCGGGTGGTCGTTCGTCGAATCGCTGCTTCTCGGCGGCATCGTCTACATCTCGTCGTCCGCCATCGTGACGAAGACGCTCATCGACCTCGGGTGGATTGCGGACCCCGAATCCGAGCCAATCTTGGGCACACTCGTCTTCGAAGACCTCGCTATCGCGGTCTACCTCGCCGTCGTCACCTCGCTGGTCCTCGGGGGAGAAGGCGGCTTCGGCGCAATTGGCCGGTCGCTGGCTATCGCATTCGGCTTCCTCGGACTCCTGTTCGTCGCCGTCCAGTACGGAACAGGGTTGTTCACCCGCGTCCTCGACATCGGAAATCAGGAAGCGTTCGTCCTCCGGGCGCTCGCCGTCGTCGTTCCCGTCGCGGGCGCGGCGCTGGCGTTAGGTGTGAGCGAAGCCGTCGCGGCATTTTTCGTCGGGATGGGATTTTCGGCCAGCGGACACCGAGAGCGTATCGAACGCACTCTCATCCCGGTTCGGGACGTGTTCGCGGCGATATTCTTCTTCTGGATTGGACTCGGAACGGACCCGATGCTGTTGACCGCGGCGGCGGTGCCGTTGGTCCTTGCAGTGGTGCTAACGACGCCCGCAAAAGTGGTGTCCGGATACGTCGGCGGTCGCACCTACGACCTCTCGGCATCCCGGTCGCTCCGCGTCGGCCTCGGGATGGTTCCGCGCGGCGAGTTCTCGCTCGTCATCGCGGCGCTGGCCGCGTCGGGGACGACACCCGTCATGCGCGAGGTCATTCCGGCGTTCGCCGTCGGCTACGTCTTCGTCATGAGCGCGCTCGGGACGGTGTTGATGCAGCAGTCGGACCTCGTGGAGCGACTGGTCTTTCGCGGCGAGTCAGATGGAGTCGTCAAGGGCGGGCAGTGACTACCGTTGCCGAATCGTGAAGGGAGAACCCAGTCAGGTCGCGTAGAAGAGGAACCGGATGCTCACGAACACGAAGTAGGCACCGACGAGCCACGTGCCCTCGCGGCGAGTCGCAATCCCGTCATTTCGACGGACTACGAGGAGAAAACCCACCGCGACGAAGAGCTTGAATGGGAGGTCCCAGCGAATCACGGACGGCGGGACGGCGTAGGTCGAAAGCAACCCGCCGAGTCCGAATCCGACGAGCGGATTTACGACGTTCGACCCGATGAGCGTCCCGAGACCGATGTCGACCGAGTGCCGCCGAATCGCTTCGACGACGGTGGTAAGTTCCGGAAGCGCGGAGGCGAGACCGATGGTGACGACGCCGACCATGGACCCGTTGAGACCGAGTATCCCCACAACGTCTTGAACAACGGCGAGGACGACGTATGCGCTCCCAAAGACGAGTACGAGCGCTCCGACGGCGACTACAACGTCGCGGACGTGGTTCGTACTCGCACCGTCGTACGAGTGACCGTCTTCGGGCGCGATTCGGAGACCCACGAGGACGTACGCACCGAATCCGACCAGCAGAGCGACGCCATCGAGGCGAGAAATCGTCCCGTCGAGCGCGAGAACGAGCGTCGCGACGAACGTGAGAATCATCGGATAGTACGTCGACCGAAGAAATGAGGACGAGAAGGCCGTTCGGCCAATCCCGAGCACGAACACGCCGACGAGGAGCGTCTGCTGAACCGTCGAAGAACCCATGTTGCCACCTATAACGGTGGCCGACGCGATTCGATAGTCGAGGGTTCCAGAGAGGATACCCGCGGAAGCGACGAGGTGCGACCCGATTTCGGGAAGACTCGTTCCGACAGCGACAATCGTGGAGGCGAGAATCGCGTCAGAGATTTTGAACGCGCGTGCGACAGCGACGAGGTGGTCGACAGCGACCTGCGCCGCCTTGACCATCACGCCGAGCGCGACGGTGGCAGCGAGAAGTGCGCCCACGAGCGGGGGAGAAATCGTCGGTTGGGGCGGGAATATCAGAGGGGTGGGTACAGGCCAACTCATAGGACGCGAACCGCTCGATACGGCCAAAAATGTAATGCAGGCAATATTTCGAGCGCGTGCGAGAGCGCGAGCACTCCGGCGAAGGTTGCGTCGCCGAAAGCGTTTAATAGGAATGAGGTAGTACCGTTTCACAACTATGGCGACTCGCATCACTTTCGCCACTTTTGCCCCGCTGCGAGCCGCTGCTGTCCGAACCCGACGACCGGCCCTTTAGGGCCAATATTACCATATCCTTCGGGACACGTCGAAATTGCTAATCTCTAGTTTTCTTGCCCATAGGCATCTCTACCACTTAATTTCACAAATACAATGCAAAGAATTTATCTACGAGTCTATGCCACAAACAGGTACATGAAGAAAGTCGCACTCGCGTTCTCGGGCGGACTCGACACAACAGTCTGCGTCCCGATTCTCGAAGAGGAGTACGGATACGACGAAGTTATCGGCGTCACCGTCGACGTCGGCCAACCAGAAGAGGAGTTCGAGGAGGCCTACGAGACGGCCGAAGCTCTCGGACTGGACCACTACGTCATCGATGCAAAGGATGAATTCGCACAGCTCTGTCTCGATTCCGTCTGTGCGAACGCGGACTATCAGGGCTACCCGCTCGGCACCGCGCTCGCACGCCCGGTCATCGCGGAAGCAATCCTCGAACTCGCCGAAGAAGAGGGCTGTGACGGCATCGCACACGGCTGTACGGGCAAAGGGAACGACCAGCTCCGCTTCGAAGCGGTCTGGCGTGCCTCCGACCTCGAAGTCATCGCCCCCGTCCGCGAGATGGGCATGACCCGCGAGTGGGAAATCGAGTACGCCGCCGAGAAGGACCTCCCCGTACAGGGCGGCAACGAAGGCGTCTGGTCCATCGACACCAACCTCTGGAGCCGTTCCATCGAGGGCGGCAACCTCGAAGACCCGAGCTACGTCCCGCCGGAAAGCATCTACGAGTGGACCGAACAGCCCACCGGCGAGACGGAACTCGTCGAAATTACGTTCGAAAACGGCTACCCCGTCGCTATCGACGGTGAGGAGATGGACGCACTCGAACTCATCGAGTTCCTCAACGAGAAGGCAGGCGCACACGGCGTCGGCCGCACGGACATGATGGAAGACCGCATGCTCGGTCTGAAGGTGCGCGAGAACTACGAACACCCCGCGGCGACGACGCTCCTCAACGCGCACAAGGCGCTCGAAGGACTCGTCCTCACGAAAGAAGAACGCGACTTCAAGGCCACCGTGGACGACGAGTGGTCCCAGAAGGCCTACGAAGGTCTCATCGACGCCCCGCTCATGGACGCACTGACCGCGTTCGTCGAGAAAACCCAAGAGCGCGTCACGGGCACCGTAACCGTCAAGTTCGAGGGCGGGCAGGCCCGCGCAGTCGGCCGCGACTCCGACTACGCTGCCTACTCCGAGTCCGCCGCCTCCTTCAACACGGAGACGGTCGACGGCATCGAACAGGCCGACGCGACGGGCGTCGCCAAGTACCACGGCTTCCAGGCGCGTCTCGCCAACCAGAGCACGAAAAAGCAGAAGCCCGAACTGGCCGCAGACGGCGGCAGCGAAGAATAACATGACAGGCGAGGACGGCGACTCCGGGAGCGTCATCCGCCGGGACCGCTTCAGCGGCGGCCCCGCCCGCGGGTTCATGTCGAGTCTCGCGGCCGACGAACGCATCTTCGAGGCCGACCTCGCCGTCGACCGGGCGCACGTCGTGATGCTCGCGGCGCAGGACATCATCGAGTCCGACGTTGCCACGGACATCCTCGGTGCGTTAGACGAGGTCGAAGCCGCCGGTCACGACGTACTCTCCGGCGGCGAAGACGTACACGAAGCCATCGAGGCCGCAGTCATCGACCGCGTCGGTCCCGACGGCGGCAAGATGCACACCGCCCGCTCGCGCAACGACGAGGTGGCGACCTGTATCCGCTACCGCCTGCGCGACGACGTACTCGACGCGCTCGACGCTGCACTCGCCCTGCGCGAATCGCTCATCGAGACGGCCGCCGAGCACACCGAGACGGTGATGCCCGGCTACACGCACCTGCAACCCGCCCAACCGACGACGGTGGCGCACTTCCTGTGCTCGTACGAGCGAGCGGTCGCCCGCGACTGCGCCCGCCTCGTGTGCGCGTACGAGCGCATCAACCAGTCACCGCTCGGGTCGGCGGCCTTCGCGGGCACGCCCTTCGACGTGAACCGCGAACTCGTGGCCGACCTGCTCGGCTTCGACCGCGTGATGGAGAACTCGATGGACGCCTCGGCGACCCGCGACTTCCTCGCGGAGACGCTCTCGGCGCTCACGACCCACGCCGTCACGCTCTCCGGCCTCGCAGAAGACCTCGTCGTCTTCTCGAACAAGGGACTCGTCGAACTTTCGGACGACTACTCGTCGACCTCGTCCATCATGCCGCAAAAGAAGAATCCCGACACGATGGAACTCGTCCGCGCCGTCGCGGGCGACGCGGTCGGCGAACTCACCGGACTCCTGACGACGCTCAAGGGGCTTCCGCGCGCGTACAACCGCGACTTACAGCGCGCTCACAAGCACACCTTCCGCGCCGTCGACGACGTGACCGAAGCGACCGCAGTCGCCGCCGGGGCAGTTGCCTCCGCGACGTGGCCCGAAGACGAACTCGCGGCCGCCGCGGGCGACGGCTTCTCGACGGCAACCGGCGTGGCAGACCTCCTGGCGATGGCCGGATTACCGTTCCGCACGGCCCACGAAGTCGTCGCTGAGGCCGCCTCGCGCTCGTCGGGAACCCCCGATGTGGCAACACTTGACGCCGTCGCTACGGACGTATTAGGTGAGTCTCTCTTTACACACGTGACAGCCGAGGCCGTCGAAGCCGCGCTCGACCCAACGGAGAGCGTCGCCAGTCGCGATTCGGTCGGCGGGCCTGCGCCCGCTGCCGTTGAAGCGACACTTTCGACGGCCCGCGACGAACTCGAAGCTGATGCGGCCGCCGTTGCCGACGCCCGCGACTCGCTCGCGGCCGCCGCCGAGCAACTCGAAGCGGAGGTTTCGAACTATGTCTGAACACGAGCACGCCGCTGCCGTCTCCCGCCTGCCGCGACCGCCGCGAGCGACTGCTCCGCGACGACCGCGACGACCGGTTTCGGTTCCGCGACGACCGCGACCGGCGCCGCGACCGACGCAGGGGACGATTCGACCGGTTCCGCGACCGGTCCCGTCCCCGGCGTCGAGTGAGCGTGGCACCCAAGCTCGACGCGTTGTTCGGCCGGTTACCAAAATCGGCCAATTCGCCCGTTAAATCGCGTTAGACACTTCTTTTCGCTATTTTTTGCTGTGTAATTTTCGACGGATTTAATACCAACCACCGTCCAGCCAAGGATGTAATGAGCGACACCATCACTGCGGAAGACCCGCTGAGCGGCGAAGAAATCGACCTGCCGGACGACGTCGAAGTCGGCGAAATTATCGACAGTCCCGCCACGGGCGCAGAACTCGAAGTCGTGTCTCTCGACCCCGTGACACTCGAAGAAGCACCTGAACTCGAAGAGGATTGGGGAGAGTAAGCGTGAATATTGGACTGCTCTACTCCCGGATTCGCCGCGACGAGAAGCTCCTCTTGAACGAGCTTCGCGAGCGCGGCCACGAAGTGACGAAGATAGACGTTCGGAAAGAGCAGTTCGACCTCACCGAGCCGCCGGAATCGTTCGACGGACTCGACGTGGTGGTCGACCGCTGTCTGGCGACGAGCAGGAGTCTCTACATCACGCGCTTCCTGCAGTCGTACGGCATTCCCGTCGTCAACTCCCACGAGACCGCGGACATCTGCGCCGACAAGGCGAAAAACAGTCTCGCGCTCGCCGACGCTGGCGTGCCCACGCCGAACACGAAGGTCGCCTTCACGGTCGAATCGGCGATGGACATCGTCGAGGAGTTCGGCTACCCCTGCGTGCTCAAGCCCGTCGTCGGGTCGTGGGGGCGCCTGATGGCGAAAATCGACTCCGAGGCAGCCGCCGAGGCGATTTTGGAACACAAAGCCACGCTCGGCAACTACGAGCACAAGGTGTTCTACATTCAGGAGTTCGTCGAGAAGCCCGGCCGCGACATCCGCGTCCTCGCCGTCGACGGTGAACCCATCGCCGCGATGACCCGCTCGTCGGACCACTGGCTCACGAACGCCGCGAAAGGTGCCGACGCCGAGGCGTTCGAACTCGACGCCCGCGCGAAGGAACTCGTGAAACAGGCGTCCGACGCGGTCGGCGGCGGCCTACTCGGCATCGACCTCATGGAGACCGGCTCTGACTATACGGTTCACGAAGTCAACCACACCGTCGAATTCAAGGCGCTCAACGACGCCGTCGACGTGGACGTTCCCGCAGCAGTCGTCGATTGGCTGGAAGCCACGGTCGAAGGCGAAAAGACGCTCGCGGGAGTCTCAGCGTGAGCGAACAACTGACCGCGGGTGTCGTCGGTGGTTCCGGCTTTACCGGCGGCGAACTGCTTCGCCTGCTCGACGGCCACCCGAACTTCGAGGTGGCACAGGCGACGAGCCGCTCCTACGAGCGCAAGACCGTCGGCCACGTCCATCCGAACCTTCGTCACCTCGACCTCCGCTTTACCTCGCCTGCGGACCTCGAATCCGTGGACGTGCTCTTTACGGCGACGCCCCACGGCGTCTCGATGGAGCACATCGACGCGTTTCAGGACGCTGCGGACACCGTCGTCGACCTCTCTGCTGACTTCCGTCTCTCCGAGGAGACACAGTACGACGAGTGGTACGACGGCCACATCTGTCCCGAGTATCTGGAGAAATCCGAGTACGCACTGCCCGAACTGAACCGCGAAAACCTTCCCGGAGCGGACCTCATCGCCGCGGGCGGGTGCAACGCGACGGCGACGATTCTCGGCCTGAAGCCCCTCTTCGATGCCGACATCCTCTCCGGCGACGAGCAGGTCGTCGTCGACGTGAAAGTCGGCTCCTCGGAAGGCGGCGCGGGCGCAAGTAAGGCATCGTCGCACGCCGAGCGCTCCGGTATCGTCCGGCCCTATGCACCAACCGGACACCGTCACGAGGCGGAAATCGAGGAATATCTCGGTCTCTCGGTCTCCTTTACCGTCCACGCGGTCGATATGGTCCGCGGCGCGGCGGCGACCTGTCACGTCTTCCCCGACGGACCCGTCTCGAAGGGCGACATGTGGAAAGCGTTCCGCGGCTCCTACGGCGACGAACCCTTCATGCGCACCGTCGCCGGCGGTGGCGGCGTCTATCGCTACCCCGAGCCGAAGTCCGTTGCAGGCACCAACTTCGGCGAGGTCGGCTTCGAGATCGACCCAACGAACCGCCGACTCGTCGTCTTCTCGGCCATCGACAACATGATGAAAGGCTCCGCCGGGCAGGCGGTCCACGCCGCCAACATCGCACTCGGCCTAGAGGAGACAGCCGGCCTCGACTTCACCGGCTACCACCCGATTGGCTCACCCTGAGCACCGTCTCTGAACACACTCCGTCCCCCGACTGACCATCTATCGCACCATTTCGACTATGACAGGATACACACGCGAGGAACTGCTCGCGGCACACGAACAGCTCGTCGATAACGAGAAAAATCTCGTCACGGATGGCGGCACCGAGCCGCCGGTCGTCGTCAAAATCGGCGGCGCGAAAGCCGTCGACCCCGAGGGAGCCGTCAAAGACGTGGCACACCTCGTCGCCAACGGCACCGACGTCGTCGTCGTCCACGGCGGTTCGACCGCCGTCGACGAGACGCTCGAAGAACTCGGCGAGGAGCCGACCTACGTCGAATCGCCCTCCGGTGTCAGCGGCCGCTTCACCGACGAGCACACCATGGAGGTGTTCTCGATGGTGATGCCCGGCAAACTCAACACCGACCTCACGGCGCTGTTCCGCGAGGCGGGCGTCGACGCACTCGGTCTCTCCGGCGTCGACGGTGGCCTCCTCACCGGCCCGCGCAAGTCAGCCGTCCGCGTCGTCGAAGACGGTAAGAAGAAAATCAAGCGCGGCGACCACTCCGGGAAGATTACCTCGGTGAACGCCTCGCTCCTCGAAACGCTCCTCGGCGGCGGTTACACCCCTATCGTGACCGTGCCGATGCTGGCCGACGACGGCGTGCCGGTCAACGCCGACGCCGACCGCGCCGCAGCGGCAGTCGCGGGCGCACTCGGCGCGAAACTCGTCGTTCTCACCGACGTGAAAGGCGTCTACGAGGACCCCGACGACGAATCGACGCTCATCGAGACGGCCGACACGCCCGACGAGTTCGCGGCGCTGGAGAACGCTGCTGAGGGCTTCATGACGAAGAAAGTCATGGCCGCAAAGGAAGCGCTCGACGGCGGGGCCGCCGAGGTTATCGTCTCCGATGCGAACCTGAACGACCCCATCGTGACCGCGCTCAACGGCGGCGGCACGCACGTGACGCCCGGTGCGCTGGTGGCGGAAAAAG
Source organism: Haloferax sp. s1 (assembly GCF_058382125.1). Lineage (NCBI taxonomy): Archaea > Methanobacteriati > Methanobacteriota > Halobacteria > Halobacteriales > Haloferacaceae > Haloferax > Haloferax sp. s1. Next base: position 1,272 of record NZ_JBZRPK010000712.1, on the reverse strand, counting down.
CAGGGGGCGAAGCGAAATGAGCGGCTTCGTCTTCAACGAGAAACCCATCACTATCGAATCCGGTGAGGGGGCGTACCTTTACGCCGACGACGGCACCGAATATCTCGATTTCGGCGCGAGCTACGCTGTCGCGGCGCTCGGCCACTCGCACCCCGCCGTCGTCTCCGCGATTCAAGAGCAGGCCGCGAAGCTGACCTACGTGCAGGCGTCGTATCCCGTAGACGTTCGCACCGAACTCTACGAGAAACTCGCGACCGTCGCGCCCGGCGACCTCTCGAACGTCTGGCTCTGTAACTCCGGCACTGAGGCCAACGAGGCGGCGATGAAGTTCGCCCGCTCGGCCACCGGACGCCAGAAAATTATCGCCACCAAGCGCGCCTTCCACGGCCGTACCCTCGGCGCGCTCGCGCTCACGTGGAAACAGAAGTACAAGAAGCCCTACGAGCCGGTCGCCGGGGGCGTCGAGTTCGTCTCCTACGGCGACGAAGAAGAACTGGCCGACGCCATCGACGACGAGACGGCCGCGGTCTTCCTCGAACCCATTCAGGGCGAAGGCGGCATCAACCCCGCCGCTGCGGAGTATCTGCAAGCCGCCCGCGACCTGACCGAAGGTGCCGGTGCCGCGCTCGTCTTCGACGAGATTCAGACCGGCATCGGTCGCACGGGGTCGCTGTGGGCCTGCGAGAACGTCGGCGTCGTTCCCGACATCCTCACCAGCGCGAAGGGCATCGCCAACGGCCTGCCTCTCGGCGCGACGCTCTGTGCCGACTGGATTGCCGACGGCGCGGCCTCTCACGGCTCGACGTTCTCCGGCGGCCCCGTCGTCTGCGCCGCGGCGAACGCCACGCTCGATACGATTGTCGAGGAGGACCTGCCCGGCCACGCCGCCGCGGTTGGCGACTACTTCACGACTGAACTCGAAGCGGCCGTCGAGGAACACGACCTGCCAGTCCGCGACGTTCGCGGCGAGGGACTGATGGTCGGCGTCGAGGTCAAACGCGGCGCGAACCGCACGCTGAAGCACCTCGCGCTGTCCGAGCAACTGCTCGCGCTCCCCGCGGGTCGGACCGTCGTCCGGTTCCTCCCGCCGCTGATAATCGACGAAGAGCACGCGGACCGCGCGGTGGATGCGATGACGAACGTGTTGTCATGAACGCCGGAATCGACCACGACGCGGCCGCGGAGGCAGAAGCGGAGGACCAGACAGATGCGTCAGCAACGGAGAGCCAGACGGACGCACCCGAAACGGAGAGCCAGACGGACGCACCCGAA
>NZ_JBZRPK010000575.1:0-8039 GCF_058382125.1 Haloferax sp. s1 | reverse complement strand
GGACAATCCACTGCGAAGAAGAAACTTATGTGTTTACCCACCCAGCCTGGTACGGCTGCGGGTGCAGCCCCCCCCTTTTCCGGCGGCCCTCGTCACACTTTACGAGACAAAAGGCTTGGGGGGGTTGTATCCGCCGCAGGTAGCCGCCGTCGAGGCGGGTGTCGCCGAAGGCGGTCGCGTCGTCGCCGCGATTCCGACCGCGAGTGGCAAGACGTTCATCGCCGAACTCGCCATGCTCACCGCCGACGGACCGGCGCTTTACATCGTCCCGCTTCGCGCGCTCGCACGCGAAAAGTACGAGACGTTCGACGAACTGCCGGGCGTGAGCGTCGGCATCTCGACCGGCGACTTCGACTCCGCCGAAGAGGCCCTCGGCGACCACGATATCATCGTCGCCACGAGCGAGAAGGTCGATTCGGCGATTCGAAACGGCGCGTCGTGGGTCGAACACCTCGCCTGCGTCGTCGTCGACGAGGTGCACCTCCTCGGCGCGCTCGGTCGCGGGCCGACGCTCGAAGTCACGCTGGCGACGCTCCAACGCCGGGTTCCCGACCTCCAGCTCGTCGCCCTCTCCGCGACAGTCGACAACCCCGAAGCAATCGCCGCGTGGTTGGACGCCGAACTGGTCGAAAGTACGTGGCGACCTGTCTCACTTCGAACCGGCGTCTACGCCGACGAATCGGTCGAGTTCGACGACGACTCGGCGCTCGAAGTCACGGTTCCACCGACCGGCCCGAACGACGACGAGGCGACCGAAGCGACCGTCTCGCTCGTCGCCGATGCGGTCGAAAACGGCGGCCAGTGTCTCGCGTTCGTCCGCTCACGCCGCGAAGCAGAAGCGCTCGCCGACCGACTCGCGGACGAAGACCTTTCGCCCGCCCCCGACCTCGGTGACGAACTCGCCGAACTGGGCGGCACCACAACTGGACGGCAACTCTCCGAGTGTGCGCGAACCGGTGTTGGATTCCACCACGCCGGTCTGCGAAGCACACACCGAGTCGCCGTCGAGAACGCCTTCAGAGACCGGAAGCTCTCGGTTATCTGTGCGACGCCGACCCTCGCGGCGGGCGTGAACGTTCCGGCGCGCCGCGTCGTTATCCGCGACCAGAAGCGCTATACCGGCGAGTCGATGGCGTGGATTCCGGTGCTCGACGTCCACCAGATGTGCGGCCGCGCCGGACGGCCGCACCTCGACCCCTTCGGCGAAGCGGTGCTCGTCGGCGACGACGACACGAAAGACGAACTCGTCGACCGCTACGTCACCGCCGATGCGGAGGCGGTCAACTCCCAGTTTGCCGACGAGGAGGCGCTTCGAACGCACGTTCTCTCGGTCGTCGCGTCGGGCTTTGCCGACAGCCTCGACGGCGTCGCCGACGTGTTTTCGGCCACGTACTACGCTCATCAGAACCCCGGCGTGGACCTCACGGAACTCGTCGGCGACGTGGTTTCCGACCTCGAATCGATGGAACTGCTCGCCGTCGACGGCGACTCGCTTTCGGCGACGACCCTCGGCGCACAAACGTCCAAGCAGTACGTTTCGCCGACGACTGGAGCGCGAATCATCGCTGGCGTGCGGACCATCCAGACGATGGCCGACGAGAACGTCACGGCCCGAACCGCGCTGGAAGTCGTCTGCAACACACCCGACATGCACGACACCTACCTCGGCAACCGCGAGCGGGCGGACATGTACCAGTACGCTCGAACTCACAGCGCGGAGTTCACTACCGCAATGCACGAGGCAGACCCGTTCGAGGAGTGGTTGACCGCGGTCAAGACCGCCCGTATCCTCCACGAGTGGTCCGATGGGTCGAACATCGAGGACCTCGTCGAACGCTACCGAATCGGCCCGGGAGACGTCGAATCCCGCGTCGAGCGCGCCGAGTGGCTCTTGGGCGCAGCGGATGCGCTCTGTGCCGCACTCGACACCGACGTCCCAGAGTTCCGCGAGGTTCGGGCGCTGTTGTCGCCCTGAGCAGGCGACGGGACCCATCGCCACCCGACCGTTTACGTCACCACGCGAAGTGATTGGAACATCGACATGTTCGCAGAGGCAGTTCTGTTCGTCGTCGGACTCGCCGCGCTCGTCTTCGGTGCCGACCGGGCGGTCACCGCCGCGGCCGAGGTCGCCAGTTTCTACGGCGTCTCGCCGTTCTTCATCGGCGTGACGCTCATCTCCGTCGGCACGTCGATTCCGGAGATGACGACCTCCATTTACGCGGCCTCCTACGGCGCGGGCGACCTCGTCGTCGGCAACATCATCGGCTCGGAGACCTCGCAGATTACGCTCGCTATCGGTATCGTGGCGCTCATCGCGCCCATCGTGGCGGACCGTCGAGACGTGATGGTCTACGGCGGGGCGATGACGCTCGCGATGATTATCATGCTACTCACGCTCGAAGACGGCGTAGTCCAGCGTTCCGAGGGCTTCCTGATGATGCTCGCGTACGTCAACTTCGTCTACACGCTCTACACGAACGAGGGTGGCGAGGAAATTGCTGAGGAGGTCGTCGAGGAGGAAAAGACACCGGAACGAGGTCTCCCGCGTGTCGCGTTCGGCCTGCTTCTCGTCGTAGTCGGCGGGCAAGTGATGGTAACGAACGGCGTCGAACTCGCCCGGTTGGTCGGCATCTCCGAGTATTCGGTCGGTTTGCTCACCGGTCTCGGGACGACTGCCCCCGAAATCGTCGTCGCCGGAATCGCCGCCAAGGAGGGCCGCGAAGGAATCTCCGTGGGGTCGATTCTCGGGAGCAACATCACCGACCCCGTCTTTTCGCTCGGTATCGGCGCGCTGGTTGCGGATGTGGTCGTCACTGACCTCGCGTCGGTGACGCCCTCGGGACTCTACATGCTCGTCGTGTCGCTCGCGGTGTTAGCGTTGCTCTACTGGCAGGAGGGTATCGACCGTCGCGCGGCGCTCCTCTGTCTCGGGTTGTATCTCCCGACGTTCGTCGTGCTGTGAGTCAGATGCGTCCAACAGCCGAACCGTTAGCGTTCGAACGCATCCCTCAAAACCGCTTCGGGATGCCGTTTTAAGCACTGTGGGGGCGTAGGCGAGGCTATGGGTATCACGTACGAAGACTTCCTCGACCTCGAATACGAACCGACCGACGAGGACCTCGTCTGCACGTTCCGCATCGACCCCGCAACGGGTATGTCCATGGAGGCGGCCGCGAGTCGCGTGGCTTCGGAGTCCTCCAACGGGACGTGGGCGGCCCTCCAACCCGGTGCGGACTTCACCGATATGGGAGCGACTACGTTCTCCATCGCCGAGCGAAGCTCGGCTGGCAGCCGGACGGGGTCCGACGACATCGACGGCGGTAATATTCAGGTCGCCTACCCTGCCGGACTGTTCGAACCCGGGAACATGCCGCAGGTACTCTCCTGTATTGCCGGTAACATCATGGGCATGAAAGCGGTCGACAGTATCCGTCTCATGGACTGTGAGTGGCCCGAACCGGTCGTCTCGTCGTACCCCGGACCGCTCTACGGTTCGTCGGTCCGCGAGGAGATTTTCGGCGTCAGCGACCGCCCCATCACGGCGACGGTCCCGAAGCCGAAAGTCGGGCTTTCGACGGCTGAACACGCGCAGGTCGGATACGACGCATGGGTCGGTGGCGTCGACCTCCTGAAGGACGACGAGAACCTAACCGACCAGGACTTCAACCCCTTCGCCGACCGACTCACGGAGTCGCTGTCGCTCCGTGACGACGCCGAAGACGAGACCGGAGAGAAGAAATCGTACCTCATCAACGTCACCGCAGATACCCAGACGATGCTCGACCGCGTGGACGAGGTGGCTGCACAGGGCGGCGAGTACGTCATGGTGGATATCATCACCGCCGGGTGGGCCGGTCTCCAGACCGTCCGCGAGCGCACCGAGAAACACGGCCTTGCTATCCACGCCCACCGCGCCATGCACGCCGCCTTCGACCGAATGCCGACCCACGGTGTCTCGATGCGGGTGCTCGCACAAATCTCGCGGCTCTGTGGGGTCGACCAACTCCACACCGGGACCGCGGGACTCGGGAAACTCGCAAACGAGGACACCGTCGGCATCAACGACTGGCTGAAAGGCGACCTCTACGGTCGAAACGACGTGCTCCCGGTCGCCTCCGGCGGTCTCCATCCGGGACTGCTCCCCGACCTCCTCGATGCAACGGGCACGAACACCTGTATCCAACTCGGCGGCGGTATCCACGGGCACCCCGACGGCACCCGCTCCGGAGCGATTGCGCTTCGGTCGGCAATCGACGCCTACGTCGAAGGTAAGTCGATTACCGAGGCCGCCGAAGAAACGCCCGAACTCGCCGTTGCCCTGGACAAGTGGGGCACTGAGACCCCGAGATAATCGTCGTCTGACTGCTTCGGCCCCGGTTTTTCACCGGTCGACCTCGCCCATAATCGTATCTAAACTCCCGATTGACGCGATGAGGTCGGCGACATACTCACCGTTGGCTATCTCCGGGAGCACCTGCAAGTTCGAGAAAGACGGGCCACGAATCTTGAATCGGGCTGGCTTGTCGGTGCCGTCGGACCGAATATAGATACCGAGTTCACCCTTCGCCGCCTCGACGGCGCGGTAGACTTCGGTGTCTTCGTCTGGCTTGAGCGTACGCGGCACGTTCGACTGGAGGTTTCGCTCGTCTTCGGGCCAGTCTTCGAGCAGGTCGACACACTGGTCGATAATCTTGGCCGATTCTTCGACCTCGCGCATCCGCACGAGCAGGCGCGAGAAATTGTCGCAGTCGTCCTCGACGACGACGTTCCAATCGAGTTCGTCGTAGTAGCCGTAGGGGTCGTCGCGGCGGAGGTCGTAGTCGATACCTGACCCGCGGGCGACCGGGCCAGTTACCCCGTACTGCTTTGCGACCTCGGGCGGTAGAACGCCGGTATCGACCGCCCGAATCTGGAGTATCTCGTTCGCCGTCAGCAGGTCGTGGTACTCTTCGAGTTTTTTGGGGAGTCCATCGAGGAATTCGCGTGTCTTCTCGAAGAACTCCTCGCGGGGTTCGGGAAGGTCCCAGACGACGCCGCCGAGTCGGAAATAATTGAACATTAATCGCTGTCCAGTGAGGTCTTCGAGGATATTTTGGACGAGTTCACGGTCGCGCATCGCGTACATGAACGTCGCGGTGAATTCGCCGGTGACGTCGAGAGCGTACGAGGCGACTGCGAGCATGTGCGAGAGGATGCGACTCAACTCCGCGGCCATCGTACGGATAATCTGGGCGTACTCCGGAACGGAAATGTCGGCCAGCGCTTCCGCAGTTCGGGCATAGGCCCACTCGTTCAGCAGTCCGCCGCCGCCCCAGTCCCAGCGGTCGGGATACGGCATAATCTGGTGTCGGTAGGTTCCCTTCTGGCACATCTGCTCCTCGCAGCGGTGAATGTACCCGATATCGGGGTCCACGTCCACGACCTTCTCGCCGTCGAGAGTGGCCTGTAGGTGTAAGACGCCGTGAGTCGCGGGGTGGTGCGGGCCGATGTTGAGAACCATCGTGTTGGTGTCGGTGCGCCCGTCTTCGTGGAGCGGATTCGCGTGCTCGTCGTACCGGACGACCTGCGGGCGCGTCTGGTCGTAATCGAGACTCAGCGGGTGGCCCTGCCACGTCTCGGGGAGGAGGATACGGCGCAGGTCGGGATGGTCGTCGTACTCGATGCCGATGAGGTCGTACGCCTCTCGTTCGTGCCAGTCGGCTGTCCGAAACACCGGTTCGGCGGACTCGCTCACGGGGTCTGACCGGGGTGTAGGAACGACGACACTCACCTCCCGTGTCGGGTCGTCGTAGGATTTGAGGTGGTAGATAGACTCGTAGCGGTCTTCGTACTCCTGTGCGGTCACACACGAGAGGTGGTCGAACCCGAGGTCGTCGCGGAATGTCGAAAGGACCGCCTGTACGTCGTCGGGCCGGATTGTCACCTCGGGGGCGTGAACGTGGTGGTCGAGATTGAGAAGAGCATCCCCCAACACCTGCCGGAGCACATCGGTGGTGAGTTGGTCTGCGTCTACCTCGGTCGTCACTTGGGGTGATTCGAGTGACATTGGTGGGCTACTGCGTCTGTCTTCGACCGAAACGGGATTCGGAGTTCTGCCTCATAGGTGCGGCTGATATTTATACTGCCATCTGGATACATCGGGACATGAAATCGGTCGGACTACGTCTCACCCCGGACGAGAACCATCTGCACCCGATGCACGAGTTCGTCGTCGAACACGAGGCGTTCGAGCGGACCAAATTACATCACTGGAATCCGACGATGACCGAGACGAACACGATTGTTTTCGAGGTCGTCGGGTCCGATATCGAAGCGTACGAGGAAGCGCTCACGTCGATACCGACGATTCTGTCGTCGGAGGTGGCGCAGATGCCGGGTGACTCGTTTTTTATCGTCGTCAAAGAACGGCTCGATGCGGCTGGAGTACAGCAGACGACGGCGTTCACGCAGGACGGACTGGTCGTCGTCCCACCGGTCATCTTCGAGGGCGATGGAACGATTTTAGTCACGATTGTCGGGACGGACGAAGCGCTCCAATCAGCGGTTGACCAGACCCCGGAAGGCATCGACATCGAAATCAGAAGGGTGCGAGAGTACACCGGTCCGGGGGACTTCGCGCCCGCCTCGCTGTCGCCGCGACAGCGAGAAGCCGTCGAGGCTGCGGTCGCGTGCGGCTACTATCGGGAATCGAGAGACGGGTCCGTCGCAGCGGTGGCAGAGCAGTTGGGCTGCTCGACTGGAACTGCCGCCGAGCACCTCCGAAAAGCCGAGATGAAAGTGATGTCCGCAGTCGTCGACGGGCAGTAAGCCGGGGGCATCGTGTTGACGAGCGCGTACCGAGGCAAATCTCGAATCCGCAACCGCAATCCTGCAAACCCGCAATCCCGCAATCCTGCAAACCCGCAATCCCGCAATCCTGCAAACCCGCAATCCCGCAATCCCGCAAGCCTGCGAACCTGCGAACGTGAACTCAGGGTTCAGTCCACGGCTCCGTCGTCCCTTCACCGAATAGTTCGCGCATCAGGATGACGATACTCTCAGGCGGGAACTGCCCGCGCTCGGTAACGATGGCGTCGACGTAGCGCGGCGGTGTCACGTCGAAGGCGGGATTTTTGACCGTCGGATTGCCGAGTTCCGCGAGCGTTTCGTCGTCGATTATCTCCTCAGTGTCACGCATCTCGATATCGACCGTGTGGCCCGTCATCGTCCCCGGGTGCAGTTTCAGCGTCTGTGCGGCGACCATGATGGGTGCCCCTCGGTCGCGGGCGTTGACCGCGAGGCCGCTCGTCCCGATTTTGTTGATGACGCTCCCGTCGGCCGCGATGGCGTCCGCGCCGACCAACACGTGGTCCACGTCGTTGAGGTAGCGCCGGGCCGCCGAGTCGACGATGAGTGTGACCGGTACGCCCATCTCGTGGAGCGCCTCCGCGGTGATATGTCCCTGTAGTCGGGGTCGCGTCTCCTTGACGATGGCCTCGATGTGTTTCCCCTGTTCGACCGCCGCCTCGACGCACGCGAAGACGTCCGTCGAGTGGCAGTGGGTCATGATGGTGTCGCCGTCGCGGAGGCGGTTCGCACCGACCTGTCCGAGGTCGGCTTGCGCTCGTTCGAGTCGGGCGCAGAAATCGTCCGCAGACTGGACGACGTCCTGACGCAGTCCCTCGACCGTCGTACTCGACATTCCGCGGAGGACGTACCGGAGCGCGTTCGGCAGGCTCACAGCGGTCGGCCGCGTCTCGTAGAGCATTCGGGCGGCGGCGCGGAGTTCGGATTTGAACGCCTCGGGGTCTGTGGTCTCGCTGTCCGTGGCCTGTGACCGAAGGGCGCGGGCTGCCGCCTCCGCGATGGCCGCCGCACCGCGAATCTCCATCGTACCGATTTCGTCCGCGATACGTCGCACCTCGGCGTGTACGCGCTCGTCCATATCGTAATCTACGTCGGTGGGATGCAAAAATGGTCGCCGCGACGGGAGACACCGAGATGGAGCCGCCGCCGAATCACACTCTATCGACGAGCGCCTCGTCGGGGGGTCGAACACG
>NZ_JBZRPK010000576.1:0-8127 GCF_058382125.1 Haloferax sp. s1 | reverse complement strand
TCACCGGCGAGCGTCCTCCGGCCGACGCTCGAGTGGACTGATGCTTGCAAGGAACTCTGCGAACAGGTTGGGCCGGACGACGAACTCCTGATCATCTGCGATAGCCCGGATGATCCAGTCACTACCCATAGCGATGCCCTCCCGCCATCGGCTAGGGTCGTGGTTGCTGGCGAACCAGAGGGCTGTTCGGGCAAGGCCAACGCCATCGCGGCCGGGATGGTCGAAGCCGAACACGACCGCATCATCTGGACCGACGATGACTTCCACCACCCGCCTGACTGGCTGGAGCAGATGAAGTCAGACTACGAACGCCAGGGACCCACTACGGAAGTCCCGGTGTTCGTCGGCCGCGACCCTCTCGCGTATCTGTTGGAACCATCCTATGTGACGTCGACCGCTCTGGCCTCCGCCGGTCTTATGGCTTGGGGCGGAGCGCTCGTATTCGACCGCGAGGATGTAGACGAGGACGCCTTACTCCGGGACCTCCGACGGACGGTCAACGACGATGCCACGCTCGGCGAACACGTGGACTTCGCGGGAGCTGACCGGACCCGGCGGGTTGAAATCGGTGGGACGATACGCGAATCTCTCGAACGCCACACGCGCTTCATGCAGGCCTCCCTGCGGCACGGTCGGGCCGGTTGGGTCTTGCTCGCTGTCCTGACGTCTGTCCTCGGCATCGCGTTCCTCTTCTATCCTCTCGTCGGCTTCGTCTCGGCGACGCTGGGCTACGCCGTTATCTACGCGATATTCGGCATTCGACGGTGGACGGTCGTGCTGGCGTATCCGGCAACGGTCCTCGGTCCCTTGCTAATCGCGTACGGACTGGCACGTCGGACGTTTGTCTGGGGTGGGCGTCGCTACCGCTGGCGGTTCATGTTCGACGTCGAAATCGTGGACTGACCGCTACTTCTTCGGAGTGGACTGGGTTGATTATCGCTGATTACTCAACGCTACTGCAGATTCGTTGGTACGCGGTGAGTATCTCCCTCACAAGTCACGTTCTGGAGTAATTCATTGACTTATACTGTGTCCACGAAACCACCCACTATCTGCCCTATCGTGCAGTTTCGGTAGCGAAGTGGGTAATCAAACGACACTCTGTACGGTGTCGAAGTCTACTCGCAGCAGACTTGTGGATGTTTAGTGTCTCTGCGAGTTCGGTGAGCGTACACGTTTTGGGGTCGTCGTAGAATCCTTGCTCGATGGCTGTCTCGATGAATTGCTGCTGTCGGTTCGTGAGTATTGTGGCAGTCTCGTGGGACTGGGACAAAGAGATTACCTGATACGGAACTTCCGCTGCCGTCAGTTCCTCCAAATAGTTAGCTAGGCTGTCGTGACCGGCGGCAACGTGTACGGAAAACCATCCGTTTTGGAGAAGTGTCGGATAGATCGAGATGCAGCCGGATTCGTAGAGCGGATCGTAGACCTTCGAACGCCGAGTGAGGAACTGGAGAAGTACGACCTGCGAGTCCGCATGAAGGACTTCCACGTTAGCTACCTCGGGTGTCGTTTCGAATTCCTGGATGATATCGCCACCGTCGGGTGTTTGGACTTCGAGCGTGACCAGCGCGCCTTCATCACGGAGTTGCGTCGCCAGAAGTCGGAACTCATCGGTCGGAAACCCCGTTGAGAGTTCCGCGAGCCACCCTCCAACCTCCTCCCCGTTCAGCTTGATTTTCAGGTGCGGCATTGACAGCATCTATTCTCCAACTATATTTAAAAGCAGCAACATGTATCCAATCAATCCTACGCTAACCGAGGCTCTCTATCTCTACTGTGGTCGAAATGAAACAACACTCAACGACCGATTCCCGTATTCGGGGAGGAACGGCTCAATGACGACCGGTTCGCTTACGCCGCAGGAACGGGAGAACGAGCGCATCGCACGTCGCATTCCGGAAGATGTCTTCGGTGACGGCAACCTCGACTTGCTCGACGACCTGTACGCGCCGAACGCCGTCGATTACAATCCGTTCGGGTCTCAGGAGGGATTAGAAGCGATTCGAGAATCCTACGAGTCGTTCCTCTCAGCGTTCCCCGACGTCACGCAAACGGTTGAGCACAGTGTCGTTCACGGCGACATGGTCGTTCTCCATATCACAAGCCGAGGGACGCACGAGGGAATCCTCTGGGGCATCGAACCAACAGGAAAGGAGATGGAGGTTCAACAGATGGCGTTCGTCCGCATCGAAGACGGGTTGATTGCCGAGCGATGGTTCCTCTCGGATAACCTGATGCTGCTTCAGCAACTCGGTGTTATCGACTTCCCTCCCGAATAGCGATTTCGCCCGGATGCCTCTACACAGGGGCATTGAGGGAGATGAGGGTTCGTGTGGGCCGTCTTACCAATGCAGATATGGTTGGGGTCAAACTACGTGGTAACTGACTTCAGGACTACTGTAGAAGGCAGGCATGTAACCAAATAATCGGTTGAACTGGTGTTCCTTGCACCACATCAGTCTCGTACGAAAACATCGTCAGAGGATGATGGGGATGCCAATTCAGAAGCAGTCAACAATCATCCGAAAATAAGGAACACGGGACAGTGCCGTCGCTCAGGAGTCAGCGGACACAGAGCGGTTCAGCGTTAGTCTGGCGGGTCGAGACCGTAGTATTTCTTCGCAACGGTCAGGAACTGGTTCGCGTCCACACGCGGCGCGTACGTCGAGTTTTCGCCCTCGATTGCGAGATTCACCAGCAAGTCCACGAGTCGCCAGACGTTGTACAGCACACACGCGAACACGAAATTGAAGAACCGATACGTATGGCGCTTACTCGTCGTGCGGACGCGGAACGTCTTGATTTGCTTGTATCCGTTCTCGATGCCCCAACGGTGGCGGTAGCGGCGAACCATCCGCTCAACTATATGGATGCGTTCGATCTCGCTATCCTCGTCATTCAACGTCACGCTGGGGTGGTTTGTCTCGAACAGCGCGTACGCCTGCGCATCCTCCTTACTCCCCACGGTCGGCTCACTGCCTCCTCTTCTCGGAGTTCCTTCGTGAGGGCACTGAACCCGTGCTGGGCGTCATCCTCACCCAGTTCCATACCGAAGTCAGCGAGTTCGTTACGCATTTGCTCGCGGATGTCCGGTCTCTCCTCCGTTTCGCGGCCCTCATCTTCGTCTTCCGTCTCGGGGTCGTCGCTCGTACTCGACGGGAGGTACATCCGCTTGCGAGTCGGGCCGCCTGAGACCGTTTCCTCTTCGATGTGAACTGTCTTCTCGGCACGACGGAGCCGGGTACAGGTTGCCTTCCCTGATTGATGTTTCCGTGCGCCGTTCAGATAGTAGACACCATGCTTGTCGCAGGCGTTCTTCACACCATCATTATCGAACTCTCTGTCCATCATCACGAGTTCGATGTCGTCCACGAGGTTGAGCGCGTTCTCCAGTAGGCTGTCCACGATGTCGGCTCGCTTCATCCCACGTTTGACTGGAATCGCGTCTAGCACGAGCGGGATGTCATAGCCGACAATTTGGATGGTGGCCCACTGATAATACACTTCACCATCTTTGTAGCCGAGAATCCAATCTTCCGTGATGTTGTTGCCCCCGTCGCGCTCGATTTTGCCCGCCCACGGGTTGCCCTTCGTGATGTCGATTGCGGCCACGAGTTTGCCGACGAGTTCGGCGTTGTGCCGAGCGCGAGCGATAAGCATCCGCGTAGTTTCGTGGAGCATCGAGCGCGTCTCCTCAACGGTGAGTTTCCCAATCTGGTAGCGGTGGCTCGACGCACTCGGGGTGCGGTCGCGCTGGGTGTCGATATAGAAGGAGTGCTGGCCGCTCTGAGCGTACATGTTCTCGCGCATCCCCACGAACGGCTTGGCCTGTCGCCAGACCTCCTTGGTCTTCTCCGCGACGAGTCGCTGTTCACTCCGCTTCGAGGTGATGTCGCGTTCCTCGGGCCGAAACACGGGGTCGGGGGCGGGAATGCCTTGTTCGCGGGCAAAGTCAAGAGCTTCCTCGGTGGCCGTCCGCACAAATTCACGCTGTACGTCGGTGAACTCCTTGTTCCACATCTCCCAGAGCCGCGACTGACTCGGCGCTCCGCTCGTGTCGCGGTTGTGCGCGACGGGAAAGCCAAAGTCACGGCAGATGTTGGGGAATGAGTGGAGGAAGTAGCGGAGGAACCCTTCGCGGCAGTCCCACGCGAGCCGGAGCATATGAGCCTTCACCCACGCGTAAAACGACGTAGTATTCCGATGCCAGTCCGCACGGGCATCACCGTAGGTTTCGTCGCGGAAGAAGGCATTTCGTAGGACTTCGACGAAATTGGGCTTCTCGTCGTACTGGGTGAGGAAGTGGATACTCCCGTTGTAGGTCTCGCCGCTGACGGTGAACGTGAAGTCCCTGTCGTGGTCGAACGGTGATTCAGTAGGTTGAATAACCGACACTACTGGGTAGCACGAGAAATGGATTATATATAATCTTGGAGATTTTCGAGGTGGAAGGCTCCTGTGGGTGCGTCTATTGCTGAACCAGAGAATTGTCGGGGTATCCTGCCCGTCGCCGCGCATCCTGCCGCTCGCTCTCTGTCAGGCGGTACTGTTCCAACTCTTCTTCGAGCGGGCCGAGTGCCCTACGACGTTCTTGATGTGCTTCGAGGAAGTTCGCAATATTCTCTGCCGCCATCTCTTTGAGTTCACCACTCAGGAGCGACCCTTGTTGATACTCGCGTGCAAGCCGTTCCACCTGCTCATCACTTTCTTCAAAGAAGTAGTACAAGAACTGATACGAGACATCCACCTCGGGATTCCCTCCCTGTTCTCGATGTTCTTTGAGACTAGTCTGTCCACCAGAGTAAGCGTGAGTACGGATTTTGTCGAAGACCGTCTCCCGGTCATCTGAAAGGAGGATGCTCGGTGCGTCGTCGGACGAACTCATCTTCCCCGGCCCTTCGAGGCTCGGGAGGAACTTTGAGAGCAAGGCACCGGGCTTGGCCACGTCATACCGTTGCTTGGCCGCGATGTCACGGCAGACTCGAACGTGGGGGTCTTGGTCAACTGCAATCGGGACGAGCGTCGGATGGCGACCCTCCACAAGTTGTGGTAAGAGGAGGTGTGTGGCTTGGACAGCAGGGTAGAACGAGAGACCGATATTCTCGGGCTCTCCATATGTTGCGTCCACGGTCGATTGCGTCACTTCCTTGGCAAACGCAGTTGCTAAAGGATACACCACGTCAGCGTCAGCCGTGTCTACGATGATTCGGGTTCGCTCGGGGTCGAACCCAACCGCGAGAAGGTCAAGGAGGTTCTCGCGGGTGTAGTCGCTAATCTCGCCCAGCGATTTGTCTTTTAGGAAGTATTTCTCGTCATCGGAGAAGGGGATGTAGACGAGAGTTCCCGTCTGGTCTTGCAGATACTTAGCGAAGTAGAACGGGAAGATGTGACCGATGTGCATCGGCCCTGAGGGGCCCCGTCCCGTCACGATGGAGTGTGGTTTACCTTCGTTGGCGGCATCAAGGAATGAGTCTATATCTCGCTCTGCATAGAACACGTCACGGCGCACGAGCGGATGGCCGGGGTCGGGAAACTTCGCCTTCTGTTCGGCAGTGAGGGCATCAGCCCCGAACTTGTCGAGGAGTCGGTCGTAGTCGATGTCGCCTTCGACGGCGTATGGCGTTACGGTGAAGTCGTCTTCTGCTGGCATATGTGTTTGATGGTTGTAGTTACTTTGGAGGCGATGCGATTGAGAAAGCGAGTGAGCATCGCGGTCGAATCTGCCGGGTTAAGCCCGTCCGACCCTAATCCGCGATACTGTCCACTTCCCGAAACGCGTGCCAACGCCAGCAATTGGCGTGGGAAGTGGACACCATATTGACATCGACGAGATTGCTCCCCTTATAGGTTCTGTTCCTCTACTTGTCTCGCAATCAGCAAACCAGTCCAACCGATTATTCTTGACGTGCCTGTCTTCTGACCACTGGAATAGATATAGCAATATTCAGTTTACCATCGTCTGCTCGGCTCCCACCTCAACCCCATCTGCCTCCGATTCGAACACTGCAGCTAACTTCTCTCGCATCGCCTGCCGGCGGAACGACCGGCGGCGCTCCTCTGAAAGGTAGTTCGACATGACGACGCTGGCGCTTTTCGACCCTTGGTCGGCGGCGACACCCTCCAACTGCGCCAGCATGTCGTCGACTGCTTCCTGATACGCCGTGTACCAGAACCGGCGGCAGAGCTTCGCTGTGGGTACTTTCCCGTCGACGGTCACGCCCGCCTCGCTAGCGAGGCGTTTGAACCGGCGGTTGACCGTTTCGCGGGCGATGTGTCCCGTCGAGGAACGCGACGAGGGAAAGAGCGCGCCGTTCCAGTCGTCGTCGGAGAGGTCGTCGATTCGCGCCGCCACGGCATCGACACCGTAGAGCAGCGCGACCGTTCCGGGGCCGTTCTTTCGCTCCTCGAACGCGATATGCGGGTCGTCACCGGTGAGGACGAGTTGCGAGGCGTCGAGCGACGCGAGTTCGTTCGGGCGGAGTCCCCACCCGGCGAGACCGAGGACGAGCAGGCGTTCTTCGAGGTCGTCGGCAACGCCGTACACCCTGCCGACCTGCTCGGCCGTCATGGTTCGGTTGTCCGGTTGCCCCTGCTCCCAGCGGAACTGCTTGGCGGCGTTCTCGACGGGGTTGTACCGCGCCCGACGGAAGTCGACAAGGTACTCGTAGAAGGCGCGGACCGTCTGGAGATATTTGAGTTTCGTCCCGTCGGTTGCGAGTTCGTCGTCGAACTCGTCAAGGACGTTGAGACAGCGGTCGATCTCGTCAGGTTCGGCGTCCCTGTCGTCCAGTCGAGAAAGCAGGTCGGCGGTCCCGTGGAGGTCGCGATAGGTGCGGGCGAACCGTGCGAGGTGGGTTCGACGGGTCGGAAGCGTCGAGTCGGCGAGTCCGCGCCGCGATTCGAGCATGTCGAGGTAGGATTCGAACGCTTCGACGGTGGCCTCGGCGTCGATGCCCCACTCGTAGCCCGCATCGGATTCGTCCTCACCGAGACCGACGACGTCGACGAAGAAGTCTCGCGGTGTGAGGTCGTGTTTCTCGCGCAGTGCGTAGGCGATACCCGACCAACCGTGGTCGGTGAGCCACTCGTAGGTGGGCACGTCGCGTGTCGGGTCCATTCCCTCGCGGTCCATCGCTGGCGCGACGGTATCCCAGTAGAACGCTTCCAGTTCGTCGAGTGACTTCCGAGACCAGTTCACCGTGGCTCACCTCGCCCGCTGGCTTCGCCGTGTCGCGTTCCGAGCACCATCGTTCTGGTTTCAGAGCATGTCGGAGAGGGATTAACGTTTTCTCTCGCCGCGTTCGGCCTGAAACATCATTCCCCTGAATATGAAATGTTAGTTCACGTGAGTATGGTGGCCTGTGGATATATCTGGTTGACGCATCAATAGTATACGTACAACATGACCGATGGCAACGACGGTACTCCGGCGGGTAAAGCGATGCCCGAAGCCGATGCGCTCGTCTCGTCAGACCCATCCGTGGACGTTGGAGCCGCGGCTGACGAGGTGACTATCCTCGAAAGCGGGACCGAGTTAGAGCGAACAATCGGACTCCGCGGGGGCCTCGCTATCGGTATCGGGACGATGGTTGGTGCCGGAATCTTCGTCTTCCCCGGTCTCGCGGCGGGTGAAGCCGGTCCCGCAGCGGCCGTGTCCTTCGCAATCGGCGCTGTTATCGCCCTGCTCGTTGCGTTACCGACTTCCGAGTTGGCCACGGCGATGCCCAAAAGCGGGGGTGCGTACTACTTCGTCTCCCGTGGGATGGGGTCCACCTTCGGTGCTGTGGTTGGCATCGGACTCTGGTTGGGTCTCGTCTTCGCCTCGGCGTTTTATCTCGTCGGGTTCGCACAGTACGCGATTGCGGTGCTCGAAGAGATCGGTGTACCGGCGCTTCTCGTCGGTAATGTCTCGCTTGTGGCTGTGTTAGGTGTCGGGTTTGGTCTCGTATTGACCACACTCAGTATATTCGGTCCCGGGTATACGTCGATACTACAGAACATTACTTTGATCCTCCTGTTCGTGTTTTCTCTTGTCTTCCTCTTCTACGTTTCTCTCGACACGCGCGGCCCTTTTGTCCGCCATACTCTCCTTTTTGACCCCCTTCTCTACTTGTCATTTAGTCA
>NZ_JBZRPK010000577.1:0-8191 GCF_058382125.1 Haloferax sp. s1 | reverse complement strand
GAGCGTCTCGATGCCGTACTCTTCGCGTTTCTCCTCGTCGAACTCGTAGATGTTCTCGCGGACCGGGTCCGCGCAGTCGAGTTCGCGCGCGATGCCGTCGAGACCGGCGTGGATGAGCGCCGCGAGGGCGAGGTACGGGTTACAGGACGGGTCGGGGAAGCGAGCCTCGATACGGGAGGCTGCTGGCGTGCGGGCGGCCGGTTTGCGGATGAGCGCCGAGCGGTTGCGGTCGGACCACGCGATGTAGACCGGCGCTTCGTAGCCGGGGACGAGGCGCTTGTAGGAGTTCACCGTCGGGTTGGCGACGGCAGTCACGGCGGGTGCGTGTTCGAGGATACCGGCGGTGAACTGCTTTGCCGTCTCGCTCAGGTCGAACTCGTCGGCACCGTCGTGGAACGCGTTCTCGCCGTCCTTGAACAGCGAGATGTGTGTGTGCATCCCGGAGCCGTTGACCTTGGCAATCGGCTTGGGCATGAAGGTCGCGTGGAGGTCGTGTTCGGCCGCGATGGCGCGGACGACAGACCGGAAGGTCGCGACGTTGTCGGCCGTCGAGAGGGCGTCGTCGTACGTGAAGTTAATCTCGTGCTGGCCTTCTGCGACCTCGTGGTGCGAGGCTTCGATGTCGAAGCCCATGCTTTCGAGACCGTAGATGATGTCGCGGCGCACGTCCGACGCAAGGTCCTTCGGTGCAAGGTCGAAGTAGCCACCGGCGTCGTTCGTGATGGTCGTCGCGCTGCCGTCTTCGTCTTCCTCGAAGAGGAAGAACTCCGGTTCGGGGGCTGCGTTGATGTCGTATCCCATGTCCTCTGCGCGTTCGATAGCGCGCTTGAGGACGCCACGCGGGTCGCCGCTGAACGGTTCGCCGGTGGACGTGTTGAACACGTCACAGATGAGTCGGGCCGCCGCGCTGTTTTCCTTCTTCCGCCACGGGAGGATGGCGAACGTGGACGGGTCGGGTTCGAGGCGCATGTCGGATTCCTGAATGCGCACGAAACCGTCGATAGACGATCCGTCGAAGTAGATTCCCTCTGTGAACGCCTTTTCGGCTTGCGATGCTGGAATGGAGACGTTCTTAACTGTGCCGAGAATATCGGTGAACTGGAGGCGGAGGAAGTCGACATTCTTCTCTTCGATCTCGTCGATGACTGCCTGTGCCTCGGCGCTCAGGCCACCGTCGGTGAGTACGTTGTCTTCCGTCATTTTCCTGAACATGCAATTCGTACACCCGCACTATAAAGACCTTTCCGCTTAATGCAATTCCCCGTTGGCGGCCACAGAATTGGATATTCGTAAAATTCTAATGCCCCCGGACGGTTTCTGAATGTAATGACGTACGAAAACCTCGATGCGAAGCTCATCAATGCACTCCTCGGCGACGGTCGTGCGAGTCTGCGTAGCCTTGCGGAAGAACTCGACGTGTCGGTCACGACCGTCTCGAATCACCTGCGCGACCTCGAAGACGAGGGTGTCATTGAGGGCTACACACCGCGCGTGAACTACGACGCGCTCGGCTACGATGTCACCGCCGTCATCCAACTCAAAGTCGAGGGGTCCGCGCTCCCCGAGATTACCGAGCGACTCCGCGCAGAAAAACAGATGATCTCGGTCTACGAGGTCACCGGCGACTACGACATCATCGCCATCGGCAAGTTCCGCGACACCGACGGCATGAACACGCAAATCAAGAAGCTCCTTACCGACACGGACATCCGCGAGTCGAACACCTCGGTCGTGCTCAACGCAGTCACCGAAAACGAGCAGTTCGCGCTCGACGTCGACGAATAACGCCGCGTCACAGTCAGACGATTCGCATTTTTACGTCGCGCATCTCCTCTTTGCAGTAGGGACACCGATACCTCGTGTCGAACCCGTCGGGTGTGGTCTGCGTCGTGGTCTCGATTTCGTGTACTCCCACGTCGCGACCACAGGCCCGACACTGAACCGCTGGCATCGATACACTCTCCTCGTGTATTCGGATTAAAGTTATTGGCCTATGTGATTTTTTATCACACGATGTTCCATAGCTGGAAGGGCAGTGTTTCAACTGGAGCGTAGACAGTATCTCGGTCGATTTGGGGTGTATCTGGCGGCACCTGTGGTGACGATAGTTCCGCGTTTCTGAAGGGTAGTATTTCGACTGGAGAACCCGGTGACGGAAACTGATTTGTCAATACACAAATTGGAGATGAAACGGTACAGCTTACTCAGAAACAAGCCCGCTATTCCTTCGAAGTCGTCTTCAAAGACGAACGTCCCAGTTCCACCTTTTTACGCCCGTCACTCCGTTCCGGTCGCAAAAACCTGGAGGGAAAAAGCAGGCTTAGAAGTCGTCTTCGAACACGAACGCCCCGTTGCGCTGGACGACTTCCCCATCGACTTCGATGACGGAATCCTCGGACATGTCGACGATCATGTCGACGTGCTCGGCGCTCTCGTTGCGTTCGTTCTCCTCGCCGACCGTCTCCGGGTAGGCCGAACCGACGGCCAAGTGGACGGTGTCGCCCATCTTCTCGTCGAAGAGCATGTTGTAGGTAAAGCGGTCGATACTCCGATTCATGCCGATACCCAGTTCGCCGAGATATCGTGCACCCTCGTCGGTATCAAAGACGCCGTCTAAGACCTCCTCGTTGCGCTCGGCGCTGTAGTTGACGACCTCGCCGTCTTCGAAGCGAACCCGGACACCCGAGACTTCGCGACCCTGCCGGTAGAGCGGGAGGTCGAAGTAGACCTCGCCGTCGACGGAGTCCTTGACGGGTGCGGTGAACACTTCGCCGCCGGGGAGGTTGTGCTCGCCCTTGTCGTTGATGGTTGTGTTGCCCGCGACGCTCATCGTCACGTCCGTCTCGTCGCCCGAGACGATGCGCACTTCGTCAGCGTCGTTCAGAATCTCGACCATCTGTTTCTGGTGTTCGGCCTGCTTCTCCCAATCGAGCGTGACAGCGTCGTAGACGAAGTTTTCGTACGCTTCGGTGCTCATGCCGGCGAGTTGCGCACTCCCCGTTGCGGGATGCTGGGTGAGACACCAGCGCTTCGAGAGCGCCTCGGCCTGAATCGGCTTGTAGGCGCGCTTCCACGCGGCGTTCGTCGCGGGGTCGGCGGCCCTTTGTTCTGTGGCGTTTTCCTCGGCGCGGACGTTGATGAGCACGTCTGTCTCCTCGATGAGCGCGAGTTGGTGCGACGGCGTTTCGAACTCCTCGCCGTCGGACGCACGGAGGAATGCGCGCATGAACCGGGAGTTGCTGTCGGTGTTGACGACGTACGCCCCGCGCTCGCCGACGAGTTCGCAGATAGCGGTCACGAGGTCTTCGGCGACGGCGGGTGCGGAGACGACGACGTTGTCGCCCTCCTCGATGCGGGTCGAGTGGTCGACGATAGTCTGAGCGTGTTCGCGGATGCGCGGGTCCATACCGCGTCGTGAGTGTTCGTACAACAAACACGTTTCGAAGCGCAAGGCGTGCCGATAGCACGACCGTGCGCTGACCCGACCATCGCCTATTTCTCGGCTCGGTCAGTCTCTCAGTACAATGATAGACCTCCGAAGCGACACTGTCACGCTCCCCTCCGACGAGATGCGCGAGGCCGCGCGAGATGCCGATGTCGGCGACGACGTGTACGACGACGACCCGACCGTGAACGAACTCGAAGCACGCGCCGCCGAGTTGGTCGGCATGGAAGCCGCGGTGTTCGTCCCCTCCGGAACGATGGGGAACCAGATTGCCGCTCGCGTCCACGCCGACCCGGGTCAGGAGGCGTTGGTCGATGTCGAAGCCCACGTCTACAAGTGGGAAGTCGGCGGGTTCGCCCAACTCTCGGGCTTGCAGGTTCGCGCCTTCGACGCCGGCGAACGCGGCGCACCGACACCCGAGCAGGTCCGCGAGCACGCGCGAGAAGAATCCCTTCACGTCGCCGGAACGGGGCTGGTTTGTCTCGAAAACACGCACAATGCCCGCGGCGGCGTCGCCATCCCGAAAGCCGACATCGACGCCGCGGCCGAAACAGCACACGAACTCGGGATGCCGGTCCACCTCGACGGTGCGCGGTTGTTCAACGCCTGCATCGCGCTCGACGAGGACCCGGCGGCGATGGTTGAGCACGTCGATACCGTGATGTTCTGTCTCTCGAAGGGACTCGGCGCGCCCGTCGGCTCGATTCTCGCCGGTTCGGAGGCATTCGTCGAACAGGCCGTCCGCGTCCGCAAGCAGTTCGGCGGCGGAATGCGACAGGCTGGTCTCATCGCCGCACCCGGTCTCGTCGCCCTCGATAACGTCGAACGCCTCGCCGACGACCACGAGAACGCTCGCATCCTCGCCGACGGTCTCGACGACATTGAGGGGTTGTCGGTACCGACCCCGGACACGAACATCGTCGTCGTCGACTCCGAGGCCGCGGGGGTGACGGCACAGGAGTTCGTCGAATTGTGTGATGACGTGGGCGTCCTCGGCGGCCCGTTCGGCGAGTACCACACCCGGTTCACGACGAATCTGAACGTCTCGCGGGCCGAAGTCAAAGAAGCAGTCGAACTCGTTGCCAAGGCAGTCCAGTCGCAGTAGGCTCGGCCCCTGTTTAGGAACTCAGTCCGACGACGAACCACAGCACGCCAGCGACGACGAGCGCGAGACCCATCGCCTTCGCCAATCCGCGCTGGAGATGCTCTGCTTTCTTCGGCGACTCCTTCCACTCCCGTGGTGAGACCAGAGTCCGGACCGACATCGGGCGACTGTACATGTAGCCGCCCGCGGCGACAAAGATGAGCGGGGGGACGAGTTCAGGGAGGTCCATCTATAGCTCGGGTTCGATGTAGACGAAGTGGACGCGGTCGTCAGCAGCCTTGAGTTCGTTTTCGATTTCGGTGATGTAGTCGTCTATCTCCTCGGTACCGAGTTCGGAGTCGAAACTTACGTTGAGGGCCAAAAGGAGTTTCTCCGGGCCGACGTACGACGCACGGAAGCGGTCGACGTGGCTGACGTGGGGGTCATCGCGGACGATTCCTTTGAGTGCTTGTTCTTCGTCCAGCGGAATGCTCTCGCCGATGAGGAGACGTTTGTTCTCCCATGCGAGTGCGATTGCGAAGCCCATGAGGAGAATACCGATGAGGAGTGCCGCGGCGGCGTCGAACGCCTCATTGCCGGTCAGTTCGGTGAGTCCGATTCCGGCGAGGGCGAGCACCGCGCCCCCGAGGGCAACGGTGTCCTCGGTGAACGCCGTGAGCGTCGTCACGTCGCTCGTCTCGCGGAACGCTTGCACGAGACCGCTCCACTCGTACTCCTCGATTTGGCGGCGGAGTTCGGCGTTCGCCTTCAGGAATGCGTAGCTTTCGAAGGCGATAGCTCCGAGGAGGATAGCGACGTTGACGTAGACGGGTTCTATCTCCCTTCCGAAGAGTATGAGCGCATTTGCGCTCTCGCTGTGACTCGGGTGCATCAACGCGTTGTAGCCGTGTTTCGCCGACTCCCACCCGGCGATTCCGAACAGCATCACGGAGACGAGAAACGAGTAGAAGAACTGTGCCTTCCCGAAGCCGAACGGGTGTTCGCGGGTCTCTTCGCGCCGACTGTACCGAATTCCGATGAGGAGGAACACCTGATTCCCGGTGTCGGAAATCGAGTGGTACGTTTCGGAGAGCATCGATGGACTCCCAGTCGCGAGAAACCCGAGGAACTTGAGGACTGCGATAGCGCCATTCGCAAAGAGGGCCGCGATGACGACCGACGTACTGCCTGCCATGTGGTGGGTCACTCCCCCCTCCCGGATAGACTTACCGACGGACGGACAGGTCACTTTGGCTGAATCGTACTTCGTGCCGCAGTCAGCAGGTTTCAATCCCCTCGATGCATAGGCGGAGATATGCTCGTCGTCGTCTCCGATACTCACAGTACCGACGGTCACCGACTCGCGAACCGAACCCTCGAAGCGGTCCGCGAAGCCGATCTCGTCGTCCACGCGGGCGATTTCATGCGTGAATCCGTCCTCGACGCATTCATCGCCGAATCCGAGTCGTTCCTCGCCGTCTATGGCAACAACGACGGCCCGGAGATTCGAGACCGGATTCCCGAGGCGCGGAACTTCACGTACGGCGGTGTGGAATTCGCGATGACGCACACCCGTCGCGGTGGCGGAACCGCCCTCTCGCTTTTCGGACGAGAACGCGGCGCTGACGCGGTCATCTTCGGCCACAGTCACCGACCCACCTTCGACGGAACCGGCGCGATTCCGCTTCTCAATCCGGGGAGTCACGCCCAACCACGTGGGAACCGGCAGGCGCACGCAGAACTGGAGGAATTGCCGGACGGCGGTCTCCGCGGGCGACTGGTTACTGTCGACGGAGACGTATTCGAGACGTTCCGTGTTATCCCAGAGGAGCACTAACAGAACACGGGTCCGGTGGAGGACCGGAAGAATCAGCGGGGGTGGTTGGGATGGGATTGGATTGGGGGAAATCCCATGGCAGGCAGGCCGAGGCCACGCGGGGAGACGACGCCGGGAAAGGGGCAGGGGCGCACGGGGATGGCAGTGTCCCGACCGTCGTCCGTGGGACCGAACGCAGCCTCGCACTTCACCGTAGGACCCAGGTGGCCAAATACACACCGTAGGCTCAAACAACCCTTTTAGTCTCGGAGAACGCCGACCACGACCCACGCGAGAAGAACCGTCAGTCCGCCGAGGAAGAATAGTGCACCCGGCGAGAGCGACGCCACCGTCTCCCCGAGACCCGACGAACCGGTCGTCAGTTCCGTCGTGGTCTCCGTCAACTGCTGAGCTACTGTCGTCGTGTCCGCCGCCGGTGTCGGCGTTGCAGTCGGCTTTAGTGTCGGAGTCGGCGTCTGGGTCGCTGTTTCGGCCGCCGTTTCGGGCGCGGTCCACGCTGTTTCGGCTGCCGTTTCGGTCACGGTCTGTTCCCCGCCCGAAGTCGCTGCAGTCGTCTGCCCTCCTGCAGTTGTATTATTCGTCTGGTCCGTAGCGTTGAGGTCCGTCACGGTGCTGGCGGAGTCGTTCACCGCGGCTCCGCTATCGGCAATTTCTGCTTCACCGCCTGCGCTCCCGGTTGCAAACGGGAAGATAGTTCTCGACCGGGCGAGTCGGTTCACCACGGCTGACCCGATGCCGAGGACACCGATGCCGCCGATGAGACGCGAGAGTGCTCCTTTGAGTCCCTTCGTCTCGTCGTCGCGTCCGGCAACGACGACGAGAGCACGGTCGGCGGGTGCGTAGACGTTCATCTCGCGGCCTTTCTCGGAGTACCGCGTGTCTATTACCTCGATGAGTTCCGCTTCCGAGAGGTTACCGAGGTGGTACTGGACGTTTTGGAGCGACGTGTCGACATCGTTTGCAAGTTCTGATGGGGTTGCAGGCGACTCGTGGAGCGATGCGAGGACCGACCGGGCAGTAGCCGAAGCGATGGCAGCGAGTAAGTCGTCAGCCTCGTCGCTGTCGAGGCCGACAACCCGCGGGTCCCGGTCGTCCCGGTCGTCATCGCCCGGGGTCCCGGAGTTGGAGGGAATGAGGTCGGCCATTTCTTCGCGCTACTCGTGTTTTCGGTATCAGTGTTCGTATTCCGTCACGTCCTGACGCCGAAATGGCTATACCTCGTGCCCGCGGAAACCTCGCACATGACCGACCCTTTGGTCGTAGACGGCATCGTCGATTTTCTCGTGGGTGACCCTGTGTTCACGGGATTGCTCGTCGCAATATTGCTCTTCGTCTTTTTCGCGTATCTCCTCGTTCGGCGGACGCTACTCGGTCTGAGTGAGGGATACGACGAGGCGCGCCGCCGCTAGGATGACGGACACGCCATTCGAGGGCCGTCGAGGTGTGTTGTCGTGGTAGCAGTCGGGACACTTGCGACGTTCGTCGTCGCCGCACTTGCGAGTCTGTTCATGGCGTGGGCTATCGGCGCCGGTTCGTCGGGGTCGACGCCGTTCGCGCCAGCAGTCGGTGCCAACGCCATCTCGGTGATGCGCGCCGGGTTTATCGTCGGTCTCCTCGGGTTCGCCGGGGCATTCCTCCAAGGCGCAAACGTCACTAATGCCGTCGGGACCGAACTTATCGGCGGTGTCACGCTAACCGCGGCCGCTGCAGTTGTCGCTTTGCTCACCGCAGCGGTGCTCGTCGCGCTCGGCGTCTTTGCCGGCTATCCGATTGCCACTGCGTTCACTGTCACCGGTGCTGTCGTCGGCGTCGGTCTCGCTATGGG
>NZ_JBZRPK010000713.1:0-21503 GCF_058382125.1 Haloferax sp. s1 | reverse complement strand
GAGTACGACCCAACCGAATCTATCGAACCGGAGGAAGTAGCCGATGACTAACTCGCTCTTGGCGGTCCGCGACCTCCAGAAGTACTATTTCGAACAGGACACGCTCATCGATAGCCTCCTCGGACGGGGCCAACAGAGCGTCAAAGCGGTCGACGGAATTTCATTCGAGATTGAACGCGGCGAGACGCTCGGACTCGTCGGCGAATCCGGGTGTGGAAAGTCCACGACCGGTGAGACGCTGCTTCGACTGCGCGAGGCGACCGGCGGGTCGGTCCGGTTCGACGGGCAGAACGTCTTCGGGATGGGTGACGACGACCTCAAAGCGTTCCGCAAGGAGGCACAAATCGTCTTTCAGGACCCGTTTTCGAGTCTCGACCCGCGGATGACAATCGGTGATATCGTCGCCGAACCGCTGAAGATTCACGGCATTCCGGACGACTCCGGCGACGCCTCGAAACGGGAGTGGCGTCGCGACAAAGCCGGTGAGTTGCTGGAACGGGTCGGTCTCTCCGCGAACCAACTCGACCGGTATCCACACGAGTTCTCCGGCGGCCAGCGCCAACGTATCGGTATCGCCCGGGCGCTGGCGCTCGAACCGGACTTCATCGTCCTCGACGAACCCGTCTCGGCGCTCGACGTATCCGTCCAAGCACAGGTGTTGAACCTGCTCGACGACCTGCAAGACGAGTTCGGACTCACCTATCTGTTCATCGCACACGACCTCTCTGTGGTCAGACACATCTGCGACCGTGTCGCGGTGATGTACCTCGGAAATATCGTCGAACTCGGACCCACAGCTGACCTGTTCGAATCACCGAAACATCCCTACACGAAGGCGCTCTTGGAGAGCGTTCCACGACCGTCGACCGACGAACACGGCCGCCGCGTCGAGGCGCTTTCGGGAGATGTTCCATCTCCCCGGAACCCCCCGTCAGGGTGCCGGTTCCGGACGCGGTGTCCGCAGGTCATCCCGCCGGACGACCTCGATATCGACCAAGAGACGTACCGCGCCGTGATGGACCTCCGAGACGCTCTCGCTGTCGGCGATGTCAACCCGGACCATATCTGGGAGGCCGCCGACCCCGAGCGAGTCGATACAGAGGCGTTCATCGAGGAGGCTCGGTCGCGACACGTCGCCGTCGAACTCCACGGTGAGGTTGCGGGCGTCGTCGACACGGCGCTCAGCCACCTCACAGAGGGCGATTTCGAACGTGCACGCGAGACGCTCCGAGACCGATTCGAGAGTCGGTGTGAAACACACCGCCCTGCCGTCGGGGACGTTCCCCACCCCGCAGCGTGCCACCTTTACGAGGGGTCACCCGAGGTGACGGTTACCGAGACGAACGCCAATACTCCCGCGGAAGCAGACGACTGAGCTTCTGTCCCGCCGCAGACGACTACATAACCTGGATGGCCGCTTTCGCCCACCGGCGAAATCACCCCGTAACGAAACGTTCAGGCACCCACCGAGCACATCATCGCTGTGACACGGTATCGCAATCTCGGATTATTCGTCGTCCTCGCCGCTGTCTGGGGGTCCGCGTTCATGGCAATCAAAGCCGGACTGGAATTCTTCCCTCCGGTTCTCTTTGCCGCTCTGCGCTACGACGTTGCAGGAGTGATAATGCTCGGGTATGCGTTCTACGCGACCGACTCGCCGCTTCCACGCGGTCGAGCAGAGTGGACGGAAATCGCTATTGGAGCCGTCTTCCTCATCGCGAGCTATCACGCCCTCCTGTTTATCGGTGAGACTGACCCGGCAGTTACCAGTGCCGCTGCCGCCGTTATTGTGAGTCTCAGCCCGGTTCTCACGAGCGGTTTCGCACGACTACTGCTTCCGAGTGAGCGATTGACGCCGCTCGGAATTGTCGGTCTCCTCCTCGGACTCGTCGGCGTTGCCGTCCTCTCCGAACTCGACCCGAGTAATCTACTGGCTGGCGGAACCGTTGCGAAACTCCTCATCTTCGGGGCGGCAGCGGCGTTCGCTCTTGGGTCGGTTCTCACTCGACGCGTCGATTCCGACATGCCGATAGAAACGATGGAGGCGTGGTCGATGCTCGGTGGGGCGCTGCTGATGCACGTCGTCTCTGTCGGTCTCAACGAGTCGTTCGCCGACGTGGTTCTCAATACGGAATCCATTGTCGCGCTCGCGTACCTGTCGCTCGCGGCGAGTGCGCTCGGCTTTCTCATCTACTTCGACCTGCTCGCCCGTCTCGGCCCGATTGAGATTAATCTCGTCTCCTACGTCGCACCCGTCTTCGCGGCGTTGTCTGGCTGGGTATTCTTGAACGAAGTACCGACTTCTGCCACAGTGGGTGGATTCGGTCTCATCTTTATCGGGTTTATCCTGTTAAAACGCAGGGCGATTCAGAGCGAGCTCCGGTATCGACTCGGCAACGAAGCCAGAACGACCGACTGACTGCCTACTCGTCGAGCCGTTCGACGGAGACGACTTCACCGATCATCGTCCACCCGTCTTCACCCGGTTGCTGTCGTCCGACGATGACGGCATCGTTGTCGTCAGTGGTCGCGAACCGATACACTGCGTCGTCACCCTCCCTTCTTCCTTCCGCCTGAAACTCGGTCTGGAAGAACTCGGCGCTCTCCAGTGTGAACGTTCCGTCGAGTTCCTCGCCGACGACGAGGTGCATGGTGTTCGGATGGATGTTGTACATGCGCTTTGCGACACGATTGAGGTCAGCCATCGTTCGACAGTCGTTCTCGGCGAATAAATCGCTACGGGACTGTCGGTACTGACTCGGTTGGTGTCGACCCACCGACGTCAATATCCTAGACTGTCCCGACAGCCCGACGGTGCTATAACTATCATAAATCGCTCATATAGACAACTACACCAATGCTCAACGTGGCCTCGACTGGCTCTCGGCTACTCACCGAGACGTCGTACGTTAGTCAGGGTTCTGTGACTATTCAATAACTCATATTGTTATCATGAATAAAAAAGTTAGAGACGCTTGTAAAGTATTAGCTTACTTCTAAGCTATTTGTGAATGTTCTCGTTTAGCAGATTGTAACAGGTAAATGAGAATGAAACGAATCGAATCCTCGCACGTAATTATGACCCCACGTGTCTATACAGTAGTTGTAGGTGTCCCCCAACGATGTCGAACTCCTCGTCTACGGTCCCCCGCGAACGCCTCTCCAAACTTCGGGAGAGGGTCACGGACGAACAGCAACTCACCACCGGGCTCAGACTCATCGCCATCCCAGTTCGTTTTATCGGATTCTGGGTTGCCGTCGCGCTTCCATTCCTCTACCTTCCACTACTGGTGGGAGGTCTCTCCGGAAGTGAACTGACTGCCTTCGTCGCGCTTGTCGCAGTCAATGCGCTCGCGCTCGTCGTCGGCCACAACTACGCCCGCTCGTAGTCTGCACCGCTACGGTTTTTCTCACTGCCCTCCCTTCCTCTTCCCTCCTCTTCCATCCCTCCCTTCCTCTTCCCTCCTCTTCCACCCTTCCCTTTTCCCTCCCTCCAATTTACGTCTCAACACCCGACTCTCGCGAGAACGGGTGTACCACGATTAACAGTCGCAAATCGGGGGTCTTTACCACTGGTCCGGCCGTCGAATTTCGTATGTCGCTGGAGATGGTTCCACTGGGACGAACCGGGACGAAAGTTTCGGAGATTGCATTCGGAACGTGGCGGTTCGGTCGGCAGAACGATGCGGGCGTTGTCGAGGTCGGGGGTGACCGGGCACACGAACTCCTCGATGCATACGCCGCTTCTGGGGGGAACTTCATCGACACTGCGGATATGTACGGCGACGGGGCGAGTGAGACATTTATCGGAGACTGGCTCTCGGACCGTGACCGAGAGGACTTCGTTATCGCATCGAAGATTTTCTGGCCGACTCGAGAGGACGCAAACGGATGTGGACTCAACCGAAAACACCTCCGTCGGCAGATTGACCTCATTCTCGACCGGCTCGGAACCGACTACGTCGACCTGCTTTATATCCACCGCTGGGACGACGAGACACCGGTTGAGGAGTTCATGCGGACGCTCGACGGGTTCGTCCGCGATGGAAAGGTGAACTATCTCGGAACGTCGACGCTCGAGCCTAACGCCTGGAAGGTCGTCAAGGCCAACGAACTCGCGGACAAGCGCGGCTACGAACCGTTCCGACTCGCCCAGCCGCGGTACAACGCGGTCAACCGCGAAGTCGAAGGGAACTATCTCGACATGTGCGCCGACTACGACATCGGTCTCATCCCGTGGTCGCCGCTAGCCGGTGGATTTCTCACCGGAAAGTACACTCGGGGCGAGCACCCACCAGCGGACTCTCGCGCTGCGAATGACCAGCGCTTCGCCGATTCGTATCTGACTCCGGCGAACTTCGACGCACTCGAAGTTATCGAGACTGTCGCGACCGAAGTCGACGCTTCGCCCGCACAGGTTAGTCTCGCGTGGCTCATGCACCACCCGCAGGTCACTGCCCCCATTATCGGTGCGCGGACAGTCGACCAGCTTAAAGAGGATATCGTCGCCGCCAACATCGACCTCACGGCCGACCAATTCGAGCGCATTTCGGCCGCCAAACAACATCTCTCCGCGTGAACACGCCGAACCGTCAGGTGTAGGTGTCGGCGGCGGGTATCACCGGTCATGACCGACGACGTGTTCGACTCCGAAGCATACATCGCCGAACTCCGGGCAAAGCGAACGGAGAAAGACGAGTTTTTCGACACCCATCCGCAGTCACCCATTCCGCCAGAAGAGCGGGACACGTTCGACGGATTGGACTACTTCGACCCGGACCCGGACTACCGCGTGACCGCATCGGTCGAGACGCACGACGACCCCGAACCAGTCGTAATGGACACCTCTACGGGCCGTGAAGTTCGGTATCTCCGCGTTGCGACGTTCCACTTCGAACTGCGCGGAACCGACCTCGAACTCGGTGCCTACCGACAGGAACACGACAACTCACCGACGCTGTTCGTTCCGTTCCGTGACAAGACCACCGGGCAGCAGACGTACAACGGCGGCCGGTACATGGAACTCACGCCCGACGCGCCACTCGACGAGTTGGACGAGGTAGTCGTCGATTTCAATCTCGCGTACAACCCCTTCTGTGCCTTTACGGACACGTTCGATTGCCCGCTCCCACCGGAAGAAAATTGGCTCGACGTGGTCGTTCCCGCGGGTGAACAGACGTACGACTCCGCGTAGCAATCGAAAGCGCAAGTTCCATATCGGACGCTTCCGCAGCGGTAGGTATGGGACTGCTCAGTTCGCGCAAAGCCATGCTCGGGATGGTGCTGATGATTGTCGGGACGATTGGGATGCTGCCGGGAATGCTTCCGGCAGCCAAACAGATGATGACGGTCGCACTCGTTCCCGGTGCGCTTGCGCTCACGCTCGGCACGTGGATGGTCGGCACGTCCGAAGGCGGCCGTCCGGTCTGAATCCGTCGCTTCCACTCGTCGTATCGTTCAAAAAAGACTGAATTCTACGTTCGCGTTACGCCTCTGGTCCGCTCCACTTCTGGAGTGTCGCGGAGTTCTCGCCGGAGTCGGATTCCCAGACAACGCTGGCGGTGGCGCTTGCGAGGTTGACGTCTGCTCCTGCACCGTTTTCACCCGAGCCAGTTGCGAGTCCGGAAAACGAGTCGTCGTCGACTGTTATCGTCTTACCGGCACTCATCGGGTCGGGTATCGATGGCTCACCAGAATCAAGTGATGCACCGTTCCCTTCACCGTCTTTCGCACCATCGATTACGACGGAGAGCCTCGCTGCAGGTATTTTATCACCGGTCTCGTGGGTAATCTCGAGGACGTCACCATCTGCACTCGCGTCCGAGTTTGCTGAGTTGTTGGTGTAGTCGAAGTCGAAGCTCGCTTGCGGTGCCGTCCCCGTCTGCTGGCCGAGTCCCAGCACGAACGTGCCGATAACGGCAGCGAGGATGACGGTAATCGCGACCATCAGGATGACCCCGATGACTGGCGAGACTGCACTGTCGTCTGTGAGGAGTTGTTTGAATCTCATTGGGGAGGTATGTCAATTCCAATGAACATTCAGTTTGTTTGAACCTAAAGCTACCGGGGATTCAGGAGTGCAAAGAAAACAGTGGTGTGAAGGTTAGTTCGTGGTTAGGCGTCGGGGCCGGACCACTTCTGGAGGGTGGCGGAGTTGCTGCCACTTTCGGAGGTCCAGACGATGCGGAAGGTCGCGCTGTCGAAGGTGTTGTCGCCGACTTGGACGGACGTTCCTGCCGTTACATCGCCAGAGACGCCCATGACCGCGAACGTTTTCGAGTCGTTCTTCTTCGTCCCGTCAGGCGTTCCTGACGTAATGTAGTCGAACTTTGTTGACGAGGTGAGATTGACTCTCTCACTGTCAATGGCGGTCCCACTGTCGTGGGTGACGGTGAGATTGTCTGGGTCCGAGCCAGATGCGTCTTCAAAGTCGAAGCTGAAACTCGCCTGCGGAGCCGTGTCTCCAACCTGATCGCCGAGACCGAGGACGAACGTCCCGATAACGGCGGCGAGGATGACGGTGATAGCCACCATCAGGATGACTCCAATCACCGGCGAGACTGCGTCGTCGTCAGCGAGGAGTTGCTTGAAATTCATCTATCCGTTGTAGGTCCACTTCTGGAGAGTGGAAGACGTACTGCCACTTTCGGAGGTCCAGACGACGCGGACAGTTTCACCGTCAGAGAATCCATCAGTCCCTTGGTCTTGAACTGTAATACTAGCACCTGCGGAGATAGTCGCAGTACCACCGGTCTGTGATTCCCAGGCAGTACCATCAGTAGTGATTGGACCAGTAATAGTAACGAGTCCACCATCAATCTGCTCACCACTTTCGTGAGTAATCGTAAGGGTGTCAACACCGTCGTAATCGAAACTGAAACTCGCCTGCGGTGCCGTCTCACTAACTTGGTCGCCGAGTCCGAGAACGAAGGTACCGATAACGGCGGCGAGGATGACGGTGATTGCCACCATCAGGATAACCCCGATAACTGGACTGACTGCACGGTCTTCTGTGAAGAGATGTTTGAGTTGCATGCGTTGTGTCCGACACCCGGACGGTAGCAACGCCGAACCATGCTGGCGCGTAGTGCTGGTACGCGTTTCGGCCAGCTCCCTGCCCGGCACCCGCCGCGGTGTGTCCAATCGACTGGTATCTCCGGGATAACTTAAATGTAGGTGCCAAATTAATGGGATATTACAGACAGGATTTGATAGCTTAATATGCTGTTTATATGGTGTTTAAGTTTCTAAAGCCGGTATCCCGAAAGAGACTGTGAACTAATATTGACATTAGTCGTTGTATTCTTGACTTGATTACTGGCTACGCGGAGAAAAGCGAACTCGCGGATGTACTTTCGAGATGAGACTCAGCTCATTTCGTCTATAGTAATTGTTCTCACGTATGCGCGTGTGGACAAACGCTCCCGTGAAATCTCTCGTGAGATAGCAGTCACTCAAGAATCAGTGTCGTCGAGAACGAGTACGCCCCCGGAGAACCGGGGACGCCGTTCCTACCCAAGGTGGCGTGCGCACGCAACATACCCGTTTTCTATAGCACTACAAATGCTTTGTGGACTACATGCCGCTTTCGCGGGCTGTATCTAACGAATGTTAACGTTTCAGAAACGGTTCAATCACACAAAGTATTTACCGGGAACGCCCAACGGGTGTAACTGTACCCCTGCCCATGGAGACATTCGCGAGTACCTCGCCTCGGCCCGGGTTTTGCCCGGCTTGGTTACGTCCGAGGGTCGACGAAAACGGTGTCCCCGACTGCAACACCCATCAAATCAACAATGACACGCAATAAGCAAATCCGCGCGGTACTCCTCGCTGCGCTGATGGTCTTCTCGGTTTTCGCCGGGTCCATCGCGTTTACGGGTAGTGCTGCTGCCGATGCGTCCAGCGTGAGCGGTTCTGTGTCTGGCGACACGGTAACTGTCTCCGCGACGCTTGCTGGCAACGAAGACAACGCTACGGCGTTCGTCGACGTTGACGGCGACAACGCATTCGACGCAAGCGAACCGCACACGAACAACACGAACCTCGGTGGCGCAACCTCGCTCAGCGAGGACGTTGACGTCAGCGGCGTTTCTGGCGGCAACTACAACGTCGGTGTCGTGACCAACATCACGAATTCGTCGTCCGAAGCGACGACGATGTCCAGTGGTACGGTCACCATCGACGACAGCGAGGCTCCTGAACTCGAATCCGCCGTTCACTACACGAACGCGAACGGAAACGACGTTCTTGAGCTCTCCTTCTCCGAGGATATGGACGACTCTACCCTGAGCAACATTCAGGTCTACCAGGACGACGAAGAAAAGACGAATACTATCGTCTCGTCATCTTCCGAGCCTAACCCTGGTCAGGTCGTCGTTCAGACGAACGACCTCTACACGGGTGACCTCGTTGTCAACCTCGAAGGTGTCACAGACACTTCCAGCACCGAAATCGGTGATGGTATCGACGACGACAACAACGCGACTGTTACTGTCGCAACTGTCACTGTCACCGAGAGCGACTCTGGCACCACCGACGCCTACAAGGGCGAAGTCGTCGCTCTGACGAACGGTAGCCTCAACACTCCTGTCGAAGTCGAATCTGACGACGGACAGGGTGACAACGAAGGTTACTCCTTCTCGGGTTCCACTGGCAAGACCTCTGAGGTCTTCACGTTCGACACCCAGAAGCGTAATGCCGGTGAGCGCTACAACATCACCATCGCTTCTGACTCCGACAGCAAGGTCGAGGTCAAGGACCTCAACCTCTCCGTTGCTGTCGACGACCTGAACGTCACTAACGAAGACATCATCGAGGGTACGGCCTCTGCACGTGCAGGTAACCGTGACGTCGACGTCAACCTCCTCGACGACGATGGTGACGAAGAAGACTCGATCCCCGCAGAGCTCGACGGTCAGGGTGAATACGACTTCGAATTCGACACTGACTCTCTCGACCTCGACGTTGGCGATTACACTATCGAAGTTGTTGACGGTCCATCCGGTGTCACCGTTGAGTCCGACACCATCACCGTGACGAAGGCTGGCGAAGGTAAGACGGACTTCAACGACTCCGTCATCGACGACCACCGTGGCGACGTTGTCGCCATCCCGGTGACCCTCGAAAACACTGACGTTGCAACTGTCTCTGTCGGTACCCCCGACCAGGGTTACGCCGCAAACGTCACCGTCGAAGACGGTAACGACGACGGTACGGTTACCCTCCTCTGGGACAGTTCGCAGTCTACGGTGACCAGCAACGTCCACAACACCGTCTTCGACGTTGAAGACGGCGACGACGACATCCTCTCTGGCTCCGACGGTACGGCGGAAGTCACCGTTGGAACCAGTGAACTCATCGACAAGGGTACCTACGACCTCGAAATCCGCACCGGCGACAAGCCGACGGACGCCGAGAACGTCGCTCAGCTTACCCTCAACGAAGGTGGTGTCGACAACGTCCAGACGTGGACTGCACCGTCCGGTGAGTCCCTCTCGGACCTCGACGAAGTTAACGACGCACTCGACAACGCTAACCTGACCAAGGACCAGAAGATCGCGTTCAAGGACCAGGTTGTTGTCAAGATTGGAGCCTCCGGCCTCGAAGGCACTGTCGGCGCTCAGGACGACGAGACGCCGAACTTCTTCGCGAAATCCAACGGCTTCAACGACTCGTACCGCCTGACCATCAACCAGACCAACCCTGGTCCGAACCGCGACCCCAAGATCCTCGCCGTCTCCAACGCATCCGTCGTTGCTGACGGTGACAACGACACGTACTACGTCGTGATCGACTCCAACGAGATCGAAGCATACCGTGACTCCAACGACAACGGTGTGGTCGACTCTGGCGAGATGACCTCGAACAACGCAGTTGACGTCGAGGACGACGACGAGTACAACGTCGAGTTCAAGATGATCGAGAAGAAGGAAGTCCAGAACAGCCTCGCTCTCGTCGAGGACAACAAGTCGGCTGTGACTTCGTACAGTCACGTCGAAGCCGAGCACACGTTCGATGTCTCCGACAATGACGAGGTCAACGTGACGAACGCTGCGGACCAGGTTATCTCTGGTTCCTCCAACGTCGCGCCCGGTACGGAACTCGCGCTCAAGGCCGAGTCCTCCGGTGACACGCAGCCGAAATTCCTCAAGACCGCTACGGTCTACGTGCAGGAAGACGGCTCGTTCTCTGCAACCTTCGACTTCTCCGAACAGAGCGTCGGTGACGAGTTCGAAGTGACCGCTGACGGTGGCGTCGCACCTGACGAGACGGTCGACGGCAACGTCCTCGAGACGGTCGAAACCGAGACCACCACGGAAACTGGTGACAACAACACCACCACGACCGAGGTCACGGACACGACCGATGTCACGGAAACGACCACGGAAACCACGACGGCAACTAACGAAACCACGACGACCACTGAAGGCGATACGCCCGGCTTCGGTGTCGTCGTTGCCCTCGTCGCACTCGTCGCCGCTGCGCTCCTCGCAGTCCGTCGCGACTAAATTCCGTTAACTAACTACCGGGACATTCCCGGCCCTTTTCCTTTCTTTCGGCGCTCAACCCCTGAGCGGCAGCACTCGGGTAACTGGTATCTCTTCTGTGGACCCGCTACACGTCACGTTCGTGACTCGTGAATACCGTCTGAATGCTAACTATCCGGTTGGCTGTTTCAACGGATAGTGGCCGCCGCGATGAGTGACGAAGTGAGGATAGATGCTCTCGGAGATGTATCTGGAACAGACGAGTAACTACTGTAGTTCCAAAACAACGCCCTCCGAAGCACGAATACACTCTCGGCTCAGTGTTCCTATTACGCTCAGTGCTTCGTGATTACTGGGGCGACACCTCTGGCGGTCGGGTTAGTGGGTGGCTACACCAGCACTCACTATAGTAGCGTTTGCAAGTCATTGCACACTCGGTCGACCGCTGTCATGCGGTCGGATGTGTAACCAGTTGCAAACGCTACTATAGTTGTGTCCACGACCACAGACATTGCGTCTGTCAAGTGATATTGCGTGTTCAGTCGCATCGACCGTAGACGGTATGAGAATGCAACTGCACACCGCTGCTGTGCCTTCGAGAGGTCGACTGGTCCAACGTGAGAGCGTAGAAGGGGTATGACGAGCCTCGCGAATCAGTACTCAGTATCGGCGACTGACAACGCTAGTGCCTCGGCAGAAAAGCGACAGCCGTTGTTTCATCCGCTTCAATGGTCGATAGTTCAGCTACCTCTACTGACGCTAACACGGAGATTGAGACGGGGAGGATAGAGACGAACTACCGGAGTGAGTTGTCGACGGCGTAGAAAGAACGGAGCGGAAGAAACGGGGTTACTTCCACGCCCGGTTAGTGACCGAAGCGTGGGTGTTGAGGTAACGTTAGTGTCGCGTCGGTAGCACTCGGACCAGCCGCAGTTCTGGCAGGTCTTACAACCCTCGGAGTAGTAGAGGTCCATCTCTCCACACTCGGGGCACTCGGGGCTTTCGCCCGCCGCGAGCAAGTCAGCAACGGCATCCGACTCGTCGCCCGGCCCGTTGTCGACGGCGACGCCGCCGTCAGTGTCGGTATCCTCGGCCGCCGCGGCTTCGGCTTCGACTTCGGTCAGGTTCTTCTGACGCGGGTAGCCCTTGTCGATGTCGCCGTCGAGGTAGCGGCGCATGGCGGTGCCGATAGCGTCCGGGATGGAGTTGATCTGTTCGCCCTTGTCCCAAGCGACTTTCGGGCTCCGGATACCCTTCAACTCGTTCGCAATCTCTTCGGGGTCGACACCCGAGCGGAGCGCGGTGGAGACGGTCTTCGCGAGCGCCTCGGTGAAGGACGCGGTGAAGCCGCCGGAGTTGCCGATGTTGGCAAACAGTTCGAACGGGTTGCCATCTTCGTCTTCGTTGATGTTGACGTAGAGCTTCCCGTAGCCGGTGTCGATGCGCTGGGTGACGCCGTAGAGCACGTCCGGACGTGGGCGCTTCTTGCCGACTTCGCTGGGCGAGTCGGCGAAGGCGAGTTCGAGTTCGTCGCCAATCAGGTCGGAGACTTCCTCGGATTCGAGGAAGGCATCCACGTCGCCGAAGACATCGCGAATCTGCGAGACGATAGCCTCAGCGGCCTCTTCGTCGTCGGAGAACTCGGTGTTCTTCGCACGCGTGGTGAGAACCTGCTTCGAGCGCGTCCCGTCGCGGTAGACGGTGACGCCCTTGCCGCCGTGGTCGTAGATGTAGCGGTAGACCTCGTCCATGTCCTCTTTCGAGGCGGAGTTCGGGAAGTTACAGGTCTTGGAGATGGCGGAGTCGACGCCCTTCTGGAGGGCACACTGGACACTGGCGTGTTCGAGACCGGCCAGGTCGGACGTCACGACGAACAGTTCGGAGATAGCGTCCGGGACGGTCGAAAGCGAAGAGACACCGTCGAACTCGTTTTTCGCCATCTGTTCTTGTGCCTCGGCCTTGACGGTCTCGACGTCGATATCGTTGGCCTCGAGCACGCGGAGGAAGTAGT
The DNA here is from genome assembly GCF_058382125.1 of Haloferax sp. s1. Classification (NCBI taxonomy): domain Archaea; kingdom Methanobacteriati; phylum Methanobacteriota; class Halobacteria; order Halobacteriales; family Haloferacaceae; genus Haloferax; species Haloferax sp. s1. Next base: position 9,002 of record NZ_JBZRPK010000713.1, on the reverse strand, counting down.
CGTCGAACTCGACGAGCATCTCGTCGCCCTGCACGTCGTCGGAGACGTTCTTGTAGTAGGCGACGTTGTAAATCGGCTCACAACCACCGGTGGTGTTCGACACCATCGACGTGGTGCCCGTCGGGGCGATAGTCGTCGTGTTGTGGTTGCGGATGGGGAAGCCGTCTTCCCAGTCGTCGGCGGACTCGCCGGTGTGGTGTTCGAACCACTCTCGGTACTCGGTCGGGTTCGCGTACTTGGAGTCATCCCACGCCTCGAACGAACCGCGTTCTTCGGCGAGTTCGTGAGAGGCCCACTTGGACTGGTGGTTGATGTGGGTCATGAGCTGTTGGGCAATCTCGTTGCCCTCCTCGGAGCCGTAGCGGACGCCGAGCTGGATGTACATCTGAGCGAGACCCATGATGCCGAGGCCAATCTTACGGAGTTCGCGGACCTTCTGCTCGATTTTCTCGACCGGGAAGTCCGACATCGTGACGACGTTCTCGAGGAAGCGCGTGCCGTTCTCGATGCGGTGGTCGAACGCTTCCCAGTCGACGGCGTTTTCGAGGAAGGCGTCGACGGCGGCCGAGAGGTCCTCGTACTCGTCACCGTGGTTGTCGTACCAGACGCGCCAGTCGGGCGCGTCGAAGTCGACGAGCGTCGAGAGGTTGATGTGCCCGAGGTTACACGCCTCGTACTCTTCGAGCGGCTGTTCGCCACACGGGTTCGTCGCGAGGATGCGGTGTTCGGGGTGCTCTTCGACGTCGAAGGAGTGCTGCTTGTTCGCGCGTTCGAGATAGACGACACCGGGTTCGCCGTTCTCCCACGCGCCCTCGATAATCTGGTCCCACAGTTCCTTGGCGGGAACTGAGAGGACTTCGCCGACTTCGACGTACTCGCCGAGACCGAACAGGTCGTAGATTTCCTTGGTTTCGGGCGTCGCAATGTGCGGCTCTTCGGTGCGGGGGTTCGTGAAGACGAACTCCTCGTCGTTGTAGAGCGCTTCCATGAAGCCGTCGGTGATGCCGACGGAGATGTTGAAGTTCGAGAGGTGGCCTTCGACGGCGTTGCGGAGGTGCTTGGGGACGCGACCGTCCTCGTCGATGAGTTCGCGCGCCTCTTCGAGGGCGTCGGCGAACTTGGTGTGCGTGAAGTCGTCCGGGTCGTTCAGACGGAGCGTGTGTGCGAGCGAAACGTCCTTGTTCTTCGCGTGGAGGAACTGGATAACGTCAGGGTGGCTGACGCGCATGACACCCATCTGGGCACCGCGGCGGGCACCGCCCTGTGCGATGGTTTCGCACATCTGGTCGAACGTCCGCATGAACGTGATGGGACCGGAGGCGATGCCACCGGTCGAGCCGACTGCGTCGCCGTAAGGTCGGAGCTTCCAGAACGCGTAGCCCATGCCACCGCCGGACTGGAAGACCTCTGCGGCCTCCTTCGCCGTCTGGTGGATGTCGGTGATGTCGTCACCGGGGGAGTCGACGAAACACGCCGAAAGCTGCTGGAGTTCGTCGCCAGCGTTCATCAGAGTCGGCGAATTCGGCATAAAGGAGAGCTGTTCCATCATCTCCTGGAACGTCTCGCGCTTCTCGACGACAGCGTCGTGGACCTCCTCGGGAAGTTCGGGGACGAGCGTGTCGTAGGCGAACTTATTGACGTTGTAGACAGAAAGCGTCGTTTCTTCGTCCGTGTCGTCCGCAGTGGTTCCCTTGCCGAAGACTTCTTCGGCGAGTTCGTCGCGGCGGGGGTGGCCGGGCTTGATGAGGTCCGGCGTGACGGTAATCTCGATGTCACGCTTTTCGGCCTCGAAGACGGCCTCAGCGAGAGCGATGTTCTTCGCGACGCGGGGGAAGAGGTCCTCCTGCGTCTCGACGAGTTCGCCATCGGCATCCTTGCGCAGGTACCGCGCGGGCAGGATGTTGTTGTATGCGTTGCCGGTCATCCGCTCGGTGAGCGTCTCGCCTTCGGTCCGCTTGACCGGCAAGACGATTTCGTCCGTAGAGAGTTCAGCGTCGCTCATGTCACTGTACCTCCCACCCGAGATGTGTTCGGGCGAGGTCGCGTCGATAGTATCCGGGAATTCCGCTCATTGGTAATGGTGTTGGTGTGTGTGATGTGGTCGGTTAAGGGCTTCGGACTTGGGAGCATTTTACCCCAGATATATCATATTTTGTGCAATTATGTGTGGGGCAAATCTCCCGGTCCGAAGTGCACATCTTCCTAGAAGGGAGGGGAGTCACATAACGGTAGCCAGAGCGGAGTGAAAGTGGAATCTTGTTCGCAAAAACCAACAGACGGAGGTGGATTATGCAGTAGAATGTGAGGGGGGATAAACTCCGACTGAAGCTGTCTCATGGTGATGCGTCTCGCATCGGCGTAGAGAATATAAAGGGCATGGCGAAAGTTGACACCGGCAGAAGTATCAGAAATAGTATGACACCGAAGAGGCCAGTCATATACTGTCGGGAGGGCCGGTACACAGGGGGGCGAAAATCGGTCGTTTCGCGGGGGCAGTCGACCGTCAGTGTCGCCCGGCGCTATCCCCCAACAAGCTTATTCTTCCCAATAGTATCATATCGAAGTATGGTACTTTCCCCACTCGCGGTCGCGCCGTTACAGCTCGGCGGACTTCTGGCCGCGCCGCTCGGTCGGATTCTCTTGGTGCTCGTTGCGATTGCCGTCGTCATCCTCGTAGGTCGTCTCGTGTTGAAGGTTGCGTGGCGACTCGTCACGATTGCCGCAATCATCGTCGGTGCGTTGCTACTGCTGTCGTTCTTCGGTATCAACGTCTTCTAAGAACCGGCATCTGTCGCTGTATCACCGGGGTGGTAGCCCCGGTCACGGTTACGCCACGTCAAAGCCAGCGACCGCCGAAAGGAAGTTTCTGACGACGCCGTGTCCCGACCCTGTGAGCACGCTTTCCGGGTGGAACTGGACACATTCGATGGGATAGTCGCGGTGGCGGACTCCCATCACGAGTGCTTCGCCGTCGTGGTCGGTCGTCGCCGACACCGAGAAACAGTCGGGAACCTCGGTCGCGACGAGCGAGTGGTACCGACCGGCCGGAAAGCCGTCTTTGAGCTCCGTGAAGACGCCAACTCCATCGTGGTCGACGGGGAACGCCTTCCCGTGAATCGGCTCCGGCGCGTGACCGATTGTCCCGCCGTAGGCGTACACCGCGGCTTCGAGACCGAGACAGACACCGAGGGTCGGGATTTCCGGCGAAAGTTCGGTGAGCACATCGTTCGTCACGCCCACGTCGCGGTCGTTCTTCGGATGGCCCGGTCCCGGTGAGATGACGATAGCGTCGGGGTCGAGGTCACGAATCTCGTCGAGCGAGGCGGTGTTCTTCCGGACTTCGATATCGAGCGGTTCACCGTCGACCGTCTGTTCCGAGAAGTACTCGACGAGGTTGTAGGTGAACGAGTCGAAGTTGTCGACGATGACGAGGCGCGTCATCGCGGCACCTCCGTCGGTTTGTACTCGATGCGACGGATTGCGTCGAGCACGCCGCCCATCTTCTGTTCAGTCTCGTCGTACTCCGAGGCCGGGTCGGAGTCGGCGACGAGGCCCGCGCCAGCACGGACAGTGATAATGTCTTCATTTCCGTCGGATTCGACCGTCGCCGTCCGGATGACGATAGCCATGTCGGCATCACCGGTCCACGAGTAGTAGCCGACGCCGCCGCCGTAGACGCCGCGCGGTTCGTCTTCGAGGTCATCGATAATCTCCATTGCGCGGACTTTCGGTGCACCGGTCAGCGTTCCCGCGGGGAACGTCGCGCGCGTGGCGTCGAAGGCATCGGAGTCGTCGTCGACCGTCCCCGTGACGGTCGATTCGATGTGCTGGACGTGGCTGTATTTGATGATGCTCATGAAGTCTTCGACGCGGACGCTGCCGGGTTTTGCGACCCGGCGAACGTCGTTGCGGCCGAGGTCGACCAGCATGGTGTGTTCGGACCGCTCTTTCGAATCGGCGAGGAGTTCGCCGGCGAGACGACGGTCTTCGACTGGGCCGGACCCCCGTTGGCACGTGCCTGCGATGGGGTTGACGGCGACGCGGTCGCCGCCGACGGAGACGAGTGTCTCGGGACTCGCCCCAACCACGCGCCGGTCACCGTGGCGGAGGAGGTACATGTAGGGTGATGGGTTCACCTCGCGGAGCGAGGCGTACAGACCGACAGGGTCGATTTGTCCCCGGAGTTTCCGAGTCCGGGAGAGGACACCCTGATAGATGTCGCCGTCGCGGACGTGTTCTTTCGTCTGCCGGACTGCGGCTTCGTACGACTCACGAGACCCTGCTTCCTCGCCGGTTCGTTCGAAGCCACCGGGTGAGGGGTCGTCCGCCGCGGCGAGTTTCTCGGCGACTCGTTCGGCCTCCGCGACGACTTCGTCGTAGACTGCTCCCGGGTCGTCGTCAGGCGTCACGACCGGTGTACAGACTAAACGGACGGTGTCTTCGCGGTGGTCGAATGCGAGCGTCCGTGTTGTGAGAACGAACTCGGCATCCGGGTCGTCAGTCTCGGGGCGCTCGCGGCCGACTTCGTCCAACCAGAGGTCGTAGACGGCCTCGTAGGCGAGGAATCCGACCAGCCCGCCGGTGAGCGTCTGGCGGTCAGTCTCGGGGAAGTTGATTCGTGGGAGGTCGGGAAGCGCACCGCGAAGCGAGTCGAGTACGTCGCCGTCAGCCTCGCCGACGAATTCCGCGGCGGGGCCGCCGAGGTCGGTTACGTCGACACCGTCGGGACCGACGGTCACGACTGCTTCGGGGTCGTAGCCGACGAACGAGAAGCGGGCGTGAGAGTCTGCAGTCGTCGTCTGCGACGAGAACGCACCTTGCGGATTGCTGGAAGAGACTTTCTCTGCGCTCTCTAAGAGGAAGCCGTAGTCGCTCCGGTCCGCGAGCGCAGTGTACGCGGCGAGCGGGTCGACGTCTACGTCGAGTTCCGAGACGAGATGCGTCACCACGGCTCTTTCGGCGTCGCCGGACTGCGTCTGGCAGGCCGACGAGCGTTGCTCGTCGACATTGGCGACGAGTTCGACGAATTCGTCGCGGTCGGTCTCAGGGTGCGTCACGCGAGCACCTCTTCGTATTCTTCGCGTGCAGCTTTCGCTTCAGTGACGAAGGTACGAACCGCGCCGTGGTCTTTGACGCCACCGTCGGCCTCGACGCCGCTTGCAACGTCGACGCCGTAGGGGGCGACCGTCCGCACCGCGTCGGCGACGTTCTCGGGGGTCAGCCCGCCGGCGAGTATCACTGGAACGTCGACAGCGTCTGCGAGCGACCGGGAAGCGTCCCAATCGTGTGTCTGTCCGGTTCCGCCGGCACCCGACGCAGAGGGTGTGTCAACGAGGATGGCGTCCACAGCGGGCGCGAGAGCGCGTGCGCGTTCGACCGCAGTCGCTTCGACGACCGGGACGATGCGAACGCCTTCATCGCGGAGCGCAGCAAGTTCGTCGGACGGGAGGTCTGTGTGGAGTTGGAGTACATCGGGTTGTACCTCGCGGACGAGTTCGCGTGCGTGTTCGACCGACTCGGGCATCGTCACGAGCACCGTCGAGAGAAACGGCGGCGCGGCGGCGAACAGTTCCCGAGCGCGTGCGGCGTCAACTTCTCGCGGTGTGTCGACAGGTACGTCACAGATAGCGCCGACCGCATCTGCGCCGGTAGCGGCGACGGCTTCGAGGTCGGATTCGCGGGTGACGCCACAGACTTTCACACGAACCATCTCACGCCTCCCGGAGCGCGTCGAGTTTGGCTTTCGCCGCGCCGGTGTCGATAGCGTCGCAGGCGGCGTCGACGCCGTCTTCGAGCGAGTCTGCGAGGTCGGCCACGTAGAGGGCAGCCCCCGCATTGGCGAGGATGAGGTCCCGTTTCGCGCCGGTCACGTCGCCGGTCAGGATGCCTTCGAGGTCGCGGGCATTCTCTTGCGGCGTTCCGCCTGAAACGGCGTCAATCGGTGCCTGTTCGAGGCCGAGGTCGCCCGGCGTGAGCGTGTACTCGGTGATTTCGTCGCCGTTGACTTCGGCGACGGTGGTCGCGTCGTGGAGCGCGATTTCGTCCATTCCGGAGCCGTGGACGACGAGGGCGCGCTCGACGGGCATGTGAGAGAGCGCACGGGCAATCATGGGAACGAGGTCTGGGTCGTAGACGCCGAGCACTTGCGCATCGGCCCCGGCAGGGTTCGTCAGCGGGCCGAGGACGTTGAAAATCGTGCGCATGCCGAGTTCTTTCCGCGGGCCGATGACCGCTTTCATCGCGGGGTGGAACACGGGCGCGAGCATGAATCCCAGACCGTTGGTATCGATACACTCCTCGACGGAGTCGGGGTTGGCTTCGACGTTCACGCCGGCGACTTCGAGCACGTCAGCACTCCCAGAAGAAGAAGAGACGGAGTAGTTGCCGTGCTTGGCGACCGCCGCGCCTGCCCCGGCAGCCACGAGCGCGCTGGTCGTCGAGACATTGATGGTGTTGTAGTCGTCGCCGCCGGTGCCGCAGGTGTCGACGAGCGGCCCACGGGACGGTTCGATGGTCAACGCGGCGTCGCGCATGCCCTGTGCGAAACCGGCGATTTCGGCCTCTGTTTCTCCTTTCGCGCGGAGAGCGGTGAGCAGCGCGCCGATTTGCGCCTCCGTCGCACCGTTGAAAACCGCCTGTGCGGCCTCCCGCGCCTCCTCGACAGTCAGGTCCGAGCCGCCAGTGACACGTTCGATATAATCCTGCATTGGTAATCACCGATGTACTTGTTCGGGTTACAATGTACAAATCCGTACATCGTCTTAAGGATATCGGGCTGGCGAAAATCGCCGCCATCGGATGTGCGTCTCAGGCCGAATGACCCGGCGGCACGACTACGATTCGGCCGTGTGGGTCGTCGGGAGCGTGCTGTGCTGTGAATCGCCGCACGTGGTCCGATTCGAAAGCTTAAATTGTAACCCCGGATAACGGAGAGATACGTCCGAACGGGCGTGGGAAGCACCGTAACCGGGTTGGTGGTCTAGTCTGGTTATGACACCTCCTTGACATGGAGGAGGCCGGCAGTTCAAATCTGCCCCAACCCACTACTCTTCCCACGTTTTGGAGTTCGGTCGATGTCAGCAACACACCGGGTTGGTGGTCTAGTCTGGTTATGACACCTCCTTGACATGGAGGAGGCCGGCAGTTCAAATCTGCCCCAACCCATTTTCTGATTCCTCGCAACGACGAGCGGAGCGAACGTAGTGAGCAGAGCGAGGAGTCCGTGGAATCGAAAATGGTCACGGCGGATTTGAACCAGACGAGTCGCGCACAGCGAACAACGTGAGCGAGCACGTCTCGGCGAGGTTCAAATCTAAATTATATTGTCACGAGAAAATATCTACCCACGACTCATTCGTACCCACTTCTTTTCGCCGCCGATGAAACTGCGCAAGCTGCAACACAATCATATAGCCGACGAGCGCCATGGCGACGGCGAGAATCGTGTTTCCGAGCAGTTGTCGGAGGACGATGTCGATACCGGCGGTGAGCGAGACGTCGGAGAGGGACACACCGGGGACCGGCCCGAGCAGGTACGACCCGAGCCAAAAGCTCGCGCCGTAGACGGCCCACTTGACCGGCGGGTTGAACACGACGAGCGTGGCGGCGAGCGCGAGTTTGCTCGCCCGGTTGACGAAGTACGCGACGAGTGCGAACAGCGCGAATGCAGTTCCCGCGGTCGGCATCGCCACGATAAACACGCCAAACGCAAAGCTCGCGGCAATCTCGTGCGGGGTGTGTTCCGCCGCGAAGGCCCGTTCGAGTCCCGTCCGAATGCGGGTCCGAACCGACGCTATTCTCTCGCGCACTTGTTACGAATTAGAAGAGAGAAGATAGTATCAATTCTTCGCCGGGCAAACAGTAACGAGACCGCAACCGAAGAGTGAACGACGACCTGCGACTATCGGAACCGTCGGTCGGATTCCCACTTGTCTTTCAGTTCGACCATCTCACCGATGCCTCGGGCGACATCGGAGAGGTGAAACGCGATGTCGGTCGCCGTCACGATGCCGACCATATCCGCGCCGTCGACGACGACGAGTTTCTTCACGTGCTGGTCGCGCATCTTCTCGGCGGCGACGCGAGTTGTCGAATCCGGCCGGACCCACTTGATTGGGTTCGACATGGTCGAACGCGCCGGAATCGCTGACAGCGGTTTGCCAGCCGCGACACCCGCTTGGAGAGCATCGGACTCGGTGACGATACCGACGGGGCGGTCGTCCGTCGTCACGACGACGCTCCCCGCACCCTCCCGAAGCATGGTCCGCGCGCAGTCGGCGATACTGGCATCCAAGCCGACGGTTGCCACCGCTTCGGTCATGATTTCGTCCACGCGCATGGTCAGTCGTCCGCGACTGACTCTGCCTGCTCGTGAGACAGTTCAGGGGTGGGTTCGGACTGCTGTGTCGGCGCTTCATCGTCGGCGGAGCGTACGTCGTCTGTTGTCGGCCCGATGTCGGTTTCGTTCCCCGTTGACGAGATGTCGGATTCGTCTCCGACCTCGAAGGCGTCGAGGAGTTCGTCGAGGTGGTTGACGTTCGTCGAGAGTTCGCGAACGTCCTGGTTGACGCCGTCGAGTGCAGCGGTCTGTTGTTCGGCGGCGGCGGAGACGTTCTGCGCTTCGGCGGTTGTCTCCTCGGAGATACCCGCAATCTCGTCGGTCATCGACAGCACCTCCTGTGAAGAATCCGCCTGGCTGCTCGTCGCGTCAGAAATCTCGTGGACGCTCGCAGTCGTGTCTTCGACGCGCTCGACGATGCCGTCGAAGGACGCAAGCGCCTCGTCGACCGAGGTTGCGCTCTCTTCGACCTGGTCGCGCATCCGTTCGATGCGAGTGACAACGGCATCGCGCTGGCTTTCGATTTCTTCGACGAGTGCTTCGATGTCCGCGGCGGAGGACTTCGTCTCCTGTGCCAACTGCTTGACCTCGTTGGAGACGACAGCGAATCCTTCGCCGGCCTCGCCTGCACGAGCTGCTTCGATGTTCGCGTTGAGCGCGAGGA